>DASXLB010000075.1 GCA_036496585.1 Vicinamibacterales bacterium | reverse complement strand
GCGGAGAGTGACGGCACTTTCAACGTGTACGCGTCGCCTGGCGCCGTTCCCCACACGACGCGGACGACGACGTCGGCGCCGGATTCGCCGGCGAGATAGGCACGTCCCTCGTAGGCTCGACCACGTCCGAGACGCAATCCCACTTTCCACGATGAACGTGGAGACATGTAGACGGTTCCTGAGCTACCAGAGTTCTAATGTGAAATCACCCTGCGGTGGAAGTGATTGACCCAGTGCGGTTTAGAGGCTAGCTGGCTATTTTGGACGATTTCCGCAACTGGCTCATCCGTGAAGCGTAACCTAGCTCACTAATTGTCTTGTTGTCGGCCTCAGTGCAGGACCCTCCGCATGACGCCCGCACATCAGGCGCAATCGCGAAGTTGATCGCCGGGCACGTGTTCATGACGCGCGCAGACGGGAGCGCCATTTGACCCCGGCATCGATAATTAGTTAATGTGCTAATTATGCAAGTGCGCGGTGGTGCCGGACAGTCATCGAGTCAGATATTCCGCGCGCTCGCCGACGGGACGCGCCGGCGGATCCTGGAGCTTCTCCGCGAGAGCCCCTTGACGTCGGGGCAAATCGCCGATCGTTTCGATTCGAGCTGGCCCACGATCTCGCGCCATCTCGCTGTGCTTCGAGACGCGGGTCTCGTCGTCACCGAGCGGAACGGTCAGGAAATTCTTTACGAGCTCAACACGTCGGTATTTCAGGAGCTCCTGCAGCATCTCATCGAATGGACACGTCCGAGCCGGCGCGGCCCGCGTCCCGTGGCGAAACGCGCAAAGCCACGACAGCAGGAGGCTTGAGGTGCGAACGCCGCGATCGCCCCGGATGTTTCTCGTCTACGCCGGACTGGGCATGGGCGCCCTGGCGCTTCGGCGAGGTCTTCCCGACGGCATCCCTCCGGCTCTGACGCTGCCCGGTGGACGCGTGGTGTGGATTGGACCCGCGATAGTGGCGTTCCTGCTGCCAATGGCGATTGCAATCATCGACCCGCTCCTGCGCGGGCTGTGCGTCAGGCACCCGGTTGACGACCCGGACGCCTCGAATCTGATCGCCACGTGCGACGCGATCCTGCTGCGCGTCGCCGCGTTCGTGACCACCGTTCACGCGTTGTTGCTTGCCGCCGTGCTTGGCTGGTTGTCAGGTCGCGCGTGGGCAGGGCGGATCGTCCCGCTCATGCTGGGGCTCACGATGATCGCGATTGGCAATCTGCTGCCCAAGACCCGCCGCAATCTCGCGATCGGCATTCGGACGTCGGCGACGCTCGCCGACCGCGCGCTCTGGATCCGCACGCATCGATCGGCGGGATACCTCGTCGTCGCGCTCGGGACCGTGATCGGGCTTTCCGCGATCGTGGTGCCGGCGCCGTTCGGACCAGGAATGATTCTCTTGGCCGGCCCGGCGGCGCTCGCCGGAATCTGCCTCGTCACACGCCAATCGCGAAACCGGCTCCATGCGTGACGGTGCCTGGAACACGACCCGGCGGATAGCCGTCCGGGCGGGAACGCTCCTTGGTGTCCTGTTGGTTGCGCTCGTCTGCGCCGCCGCTGCCTACGAACACGTCGGTGCGTGGCGCGACGCCCGGGTACGGAAACAGGTGGGACGTTCCGTCGACATTGGCGGCCGGACGCTGAACATCTCCTGCACCGGCGAGGGCGCGCCAACCGTCGTCTTCGTGAGTGGAGCGACCGCGCCCGGATACGTCTGGACGCCGACGCAGCGCGGCGTCGCGGCCTTCACGCGCGCGTGCTGGTATGACCGGGCTGACATCGGATGGAGCGACTCCGGGCCTGATCCCGAATGGGGCGATGCGGCTGCGCGCGATCTCCATCGCCTCGTGCAGAAGTCGCGACTCGAGCCGCCCCTCGTCCTCGTCGGTCACTCGTTCGGCGGGTCAGTCATCCGGTTATACAACGCGGCCTACCGCGCCGAGGTCGCCGGGATGGTTTTTGTGGATACCGCGCTCGAGGACGCTGGCACGATTCGAGGTATGCCTCACAAGGAGCCTCCGCGCCTTCCGCGCAGTGTCATCGTTGGACTGTCCGTGGTGTTGGGGCACTTGGGCATGATCCGTTTCATGGCGTCGGATCCCGGACCACCGCCGAAGCACTGGAGCGCCGCTGAATGGGACGTGCTGCGCGTCTTAGCCGTCAACGAAACGTCCTGCTCGCGGATGCCAAGATAGGCCCGGGGCGTGCGACGGGCGATCTGGTGCGCTCGGCGGGAGGCCTGGAGGACAGGCCGATGATCGTCTTGACGCAGGGCAGACCGATCGCGGATCAGAAGTCCGTCGAAGCCGGCGTGCGAAGAGGCTGGGTCGATCTGCAGCGCGAATTCGCGCAGCGATCGCGGCGGGGCCGTCAGGTGATGGTCCCCGACAGCGGGCATGGCATTCCGATTGAGGCACCGAACGCGGTGATAGCCGCAGTCCGCGAGCTCGTCACGGAATTGCGCGCCGCGTCAGATTCGAAGTTCTAGAGTGAAATCACTCCAGACCGGAACTGACTGAAAACGACGCGCTTTTTAGCTGGCGGAGAGAGTGGGATTCGAACCCACGGTAGGGTTTCCCCTACACACGCTTTCCAAGCGTGCTCCTTCAACCACTCGGACATCTCTCCGATTGAGTGGAATCAACAGTTTACCGGAAGGCGGCGAGCCCTGCAAAAACAAACTGTGACGTGACTGTGACCTGACGCTATCGGGCACGTCGATAATGGCCTCGATTTCCGCCTCGCCACCCTCTGGGTCGGCTCCGTTGCCGTTGCCCGTCACCGGCAGCACCCTACCACGCTGCACGTCCAGGGCGTCGAGCGCCTGGCGCTTGGCGTCGATCCGGATGTGCGAGTAGTGCTCCAGCATGCGGCGCGACAGGTGGCCGGTGATCGACTCGAGGACGTGATCGGCGACGCCCATCTCGGCCAGTTCTGTGATCACCGTGTGCCGCAGATCGTGGAAACGCAGTCCCTGCAGGCCCGCGGCGTCGCGAAGCGCTCGCCAGGCCGTGTCCCACTTCAGCATCGGTTGCGTGGGGTCGAAGCGTCCCCATTGGCATGCCGGCCAGAGGTAGTGCTCGGGCTCCGTGTGGTCGAGCATGTCGGCCCGCTCGAACATCCGGGCGACCGCGTTGAGCGCCGACGTGTTCAGCGGGATCACGCGATGGCTCGTCTCGTTCTTGCTCCGTCGCACGTGCAGCAGTTTCTTGACCAGATCGACGTCGCAGCGCCGGAGATGCTTCACCTCGACCGGACGCATCGACGTGTTCGCCGCAACGATCGCGGCGCAGTAGACGTGCTCCCATTCCTGGCTTGAGGCCGCAGCGGCAAAGAGCCGGGTCTGTTCCTCAGCCGTGAGTGCGCGGCCAACCGGATGCTGGCGCTCTGGCAGGTTGCGAACATGCTCGGCCAGCGCCCGCCAACGGCCGCAGGACTTGAGCACTCGGGATAGCACGCCGACGTCCATGTTGATCGTCCGGTTCGCGATGCCGGCATCGTGGCGCGTGCGCTGAAAGTCAGCGATCGCGGTCGCCGTGATTGCCGAGAGCGGCACATCTCCGAAATGCCTCTTGACGAGGGTCAGGCGCTCCTCCTCGAACTCGAGGGTCCGTGGCGAGCAGCGCATCCGCTTCGATTCAAGGTACCTCTCGATGGCTTCGGAGAGGCGTTTTGGTCCCTGCTCGTTGGCGGAGAGCAGTCCACGGCCCGCGCCTTCAACCAGGTCGCGCTCGCGTTTCTTGGCCGTCTGCAGATTCGTCGTAGCACCCGCGGCAGGCCGCGCGTGATCGCCAGCGCTTCGAGAACGCGCGTCAGTGGCGCTCCCCCCAGCGCCCGCGCCGGCACCACGGCCACCGCCTCGGTGGTGGCCTCATCGACGATCGTCAGACACTTCAACACGCGGCCTTCGGCGGTGCGGTCAAAGACGACGTCGGCCGACCACACCTCGTTCGGCGCCTGGGGCCGGGCCAAGGGCTGACGATCGGACAGCGGCACTTTCTTGCGGCGCCGGCGCCTGACCTGCAGACGCGCCTCCGCGTAGAGACGATCGACCCGCTTGTGATTGACTCC
>DASXLB010000074.1 GCA_036496585.1 Vicinamibacterales bacterium | reverse complement strand
CTACGGCGCCGGCGGTGAGGCGCGGCAGCCGCTCGGGCTCGTGGTGGTCGGCGGCCTGATCTTCTCGCAGCTCGTGACCCTCTACCTGACGCCAGTCGTCTATACCTACATGGCGCAGGTGCAGCGGTGGCTGAAGCGCGGCGCCGCGACCGCCCCCGCGATCGTCCCGGCCGGGCATTCGGTCTAGCGCAACGCTCGTTCGCCCCCGCGAACACCCTCTCGTGACGGCGTCACGCGAGTCGCCGGCTCATCCAAACCTCGGTTTCGTAGATTAACGTGACGCGATCGTCGACGGCATGGCGCGCGTACAGGGCCCGCAGCGAATCCAGCAGCCGGGCGCCGGCATCACCGGCTTTCGGTACGTAGGAGGCGCTGTGCGCCCGGCCGATCAATCCGTCGAGATCGAGCGGCTGCGCATTGGGGAAGGCGTCACGCGTACAGGGCGTGAAGTATCCGGTGGCGCTGACGATCCCGGGGTCGAACGCCATCCGCTCGGCGTCGATTTCGCCGCCCACGTCCACGATCGCCTGCCGGTAGCCCGCCGTGAACGGGTCGGTCCGACTGCGCCGGTTCCACATGATCGCCAGGCGGCCGCCCGGCTCGAGAATCCGCGCGAACTCGGCGATCGATTCGCCGGTGTGGAACCAGTGGAACGACTGCGCGCACAGCACGAGATCGACCGACGCGGCGGCGAGGCCGGTGGCCTGGGCCCGCCCGGCCAGCCATCTCACGCGGCGGTGCGGCGCCGCCGCGCGGCGCATGGCCTCGCCCGGCTCGACCGCGATCACGGTGAGCCCGCGATCGCCGAGCAGCCGCGCCGAGATGCCGGTGCCGCCGCCGACGTCGGCGGCGATCAGCCGACCGGGCGGCAGATCGCGGACGATCGCGTCAATCGCGGCGGCCGGATAGCTCGGCCGGTATCTGACGTAGTCGTCGGCGCGGTCGTCGAAGCGGGCGACGGAATCGATGGGTCCAGCGTACACCTGCTGGCACGCGGCCGCCACCGCACCCGACTTCCGTACTCATCAATACATCGTATTGACTTCCCCGACCGGCTGCGGCGTACTGGCGCCAGACCGTCATGTCCCAAGCCGCGAAAGCGCGCGAGCGCCAGTTCGATCGGCTGCACGAGGTCGGCGCCCGCTGGCAGGCGCTGACAGCGCGCCGTCAGGACATCGTTGGCCGGCTGCGCCGCGGCGGCCCGGAGGCCGCTGACGCGCCGGCGCGCGTCCGTCTGTATCAGGATCGCGAGACAGCCAAACAGCTCGTCTTCGCGCGCGCCGGTGTCACCGCCACTTACTTCCAGGAGCGCAAGATTGGCCCGACGCTCGACCTCGACGAATTCCCGCCAAACGACGTGGCGCGCGCGGCCGGCGTGCCGGTCGGACGGATTGTCGAGCTCGGCGACGCCGGCGAGGCGCTCGACGGCTTCGCGACCGGCTTTCTCGTGGCTGCCGGGCTGCTGATCACGAACCATCATGTCTTCGGCGCCGCGGCGGAATGCGCGGGCTGTGGTGTCCAGTTCGGGTACGAGCTCGACGCCGATCGCAAGATCCTGAACGGCCCGGTGTTCGGGCTGGACGCGGACCGCTTCTTCTACACGAACGAGGCGCTCGACTGCACGATCGTCGCGGTGGCGGCGGTGTCGTCGTCTGCGGCGACGCCGCTGGCGTCGTTCGGAAGCCACCATCTGAGCCCCGCGCTCGGCAAGATTCTCGTCGGCCAGACCATCAGCATCATCCAGTATCCCGACGGCGGCCCCAAGAAGTACGGCGTCCGTGACAACGAACTCCTCGTGCCGGCGGAGCCCAACGAGCTCTACCTGCAGTACACGACCGACACCCTGCCGGGCTCGTCGGGCTCGCCGGCCTTCAACAAGGACTGGGAGGTCGTCGCGCTGCACCACAGCGGCGTTCCCGAGATCCGCAACGGCAAGATCCTGACGATCCGCGGCACGCCGTGGACGAAAGGGATGCCGGACAGCGACATCCACTGGATCGCCAACGAAGGCGTGCGCGTGAGCAAGATCTGCGGTGCCCTCATCGACGCCACGCCCGATCCACGGTTTCACGACGCATGGACCGATCTCGTCTCGACGTTCCAGGAGGACTTCACCATGCTGCCAGCGATGACCACGCCGGCCGGCGCGCCCGGCACCGCCGACGCGCCGCCGCAGGGCCTGTCGATCGTCGTCAACGGCCCGGCGACCTTTTACATCGGCGCCACGGGCGCCGACGCCGTCCAGGCCGTTACCGTGTCGACGAGCGGCGCGGCCACGGCACCGGCACCGGCGCCCCCCGACGCCGAAGAAAAGAAGCTCGTCTTCGATCCGAACTACGCCAAACGCCCTGGCTTCAAGCCCGATTTCCTGCCGGTCCGAATCCCCCTGCCCAGCGTGGCGAAGGCGCGCGCCGGGGAGATCCTCGAGGCTGGCGGCAAGCCGCTGCTGCTCAAGTACCACCATTTCTCACTGGTGATGAACAAGCCGCACCGGCTGCAGATGTGGTCCGCGGTCAACGCCGACTACACGCCGGCGAAACGGCGTAAGACGCGCAAGCAGTTCGGCGACGAGACGTGGGTGGCCGACCCGCGGATTCCCGGCGCGCTGCAGATCGAGGACCAGGATCTCTACGACCCGGCGAAGAAGTTCGATCGCGGCCACATCGTGTCGCGCGACGACACCGCGTGGGGCGAGACGGCGCAGGAAGAGATCTACGCCAATTCGGACAGCTATCACTGGACCAACGCCACGCCGCAGCACGAGGGCTTCAACCGCGACGTCGGCCAGTTCCACGGCCTCTGGGGGCAACTCGAGGATCACATTCGATCCCAGGCGAAGAACGTCGGCTACCGCATGTCGATCTTCGCCGGGCCGATCCTCGACGACGCCCACGACATCCGGCACGACTTCGGCGGCGGACCGATCACCGTCCCGGCCCGTTTCTGGAAAGTCCTCATGGTGACCGAGGAGGCGGCCAGCCGGAAGCCGCAGCTCCGCGCCTATGGCTTCGTCCTCGATCAGCTGCCGGCGATCCAGAAATACGGTCTCGAGAAATTCGACGCCGGGTCGTTGAAGGTGTACCAGGTGAGACTCGACGACATCACCAAGCCGAGCGGCGTCACGTTCCCGAAGATCGTCACGGCGGCCGACGCCATGGCGGGTGCGCCTGACGAGGCCCGCCGGATCGTCATCGACTCGCTCGACCAGGTGCGGCTCTAGCCGCTACCTCAGCGGTGGCCGCACACGTCTCCGGTCGGCGGTGCGCGATGGCGCCCTGTCAGTCGTCACAGGTGACATCGATCGTTCCGGCGCGTAACACTCTAGTGTGGCGCACCGTTGCGTCGGTAAAGGAGCACTTGATGAAGATGTGTCGGATGAGTTCGTATCTGGGAGCGCTCGTGCTCCTGCTGGCGCCGGCCGCGGCGCGTGCGCAATCGACGCCGGCGTCGCCGTCGCCGTCGACGTCGACGGCTTCACGATTCGTGATCGACGTGGCCACGGGCATCGACCCCAGCGTCAACGGCAACGTCAACTCCGGGGCGATCGGCACGCTGCAGGACCAGGCCGCCGCCGTGCTGCCCAACAGCTACGGGCACGTCTATGGTACGGGGGTCGAATTCCGCTTCGGCGCCGGCTACGAGCTGAATGACCACTCGGAGCTGCGCGGGATGTTCATCTATCAGTCCGCCGACGCCGATCTGGTGCGCCTCGGTGATGTCGGCGCGTCGAGCCTCTACGCGCAGTACTCCGACTACAAGAGTTTTGGCCTCGACCTGGGGTACCGCCGCTACTTCTCCCTGTCGTCGAGCGACGTGCGCGTGTTCACGGAAGCCGATCTCGGCGCCGCCTGGGTCGGACGGATTAACGCGCAGTTCGCCGCGCCGCAATCCAATATCGTGTTCAATTCCACGGACTTCTACGATGCGACCGCCGCGTTCACCTGGAGCCTCAGCGCCGGAGCGGTCCTCAAGCTCGCCAATCAGGTCGATCTCACCGCGCAGATGGGACTCCACCACGTGGGCGGTCTCTCCCAGGTCGATCAGCTCGTGGGGACCGGGCTCGAAACCATCAACAACGACTCGGCGCGGTTGACGTTTCCAGTCGTCGTCGGCGTGCGTTTTCGATTCAAATAGACCGCACCGCCTCTGGTAGATTAGCCAGTTTCGGAGCCAGCCGCCGCCGCGCAAGATAGAGGCTCGCGATGAAGAAGGACGTCGGCATCAGGCGCGGCACACCTGGGGACACGCGGCCGTCTATCCGCGCCGTCCCTTTCCTGCAAGGGCCGCCGGTCCTGCGTCTCACTTCGCGCGAGCGCGAGCACCTGGCCAGCATCGCGACGATGATGCGGGTGCCGGCCGGAACGATCCTGTGCCACGCCGGCCACGAAGCACGGGCGCTCTTCAGCGTGACGAGCGGCACGCTCGCCTCCTACCGCGAGCGCCGCGACGGCACGCGCAAGGTCTTCGCGTTCCTGTTCGCCGAGGATCTGTTCGGCCTGGCCCGGCGCGGGCACTATGTCAACAGTGTGAAGGCGATTACGCCGGCAACCGTGTATCGCATGCCGCTCGACACGCTGGCGGCCCTGCTGACCCGCGACGGCACCCTGCAGTTCCGCTTCCTGTGCAAGGTGACGCAGGTGCTTCGCGACGCACAGCGTCAGGCCTTGATGACCGCCGTCCGCGACCCGGTCGAACGGGTCGCGCTCTTTCTGGCGATGCTCGACGAAGTGCAGGGCGAAAGACGCGAGCCGACCGAACCCGTCCACATCCCGATGACGAGGCAGGACGTCGCCGACTATCTCAACCTGACGAGCGGCAGCATCCGTGCCGCCGTCGACGCACTCGAGGACCGCGGGATTGTCAGGCGGATCCCGCCCGACGGGATCGCGATCACCGATCGCAAGGGGTTCGACGCCCTCGTCGACGGAGACGCGGACTAGTGCGCCGGGCGTCCGCCGCCGCTACGGCAGTTCCCGAATCCAGATATTCCGGAAGCTGATCGCCGGGCTCGGGTCGCCGTGCGCCTGCAGCTTGATCGGCGCGCGATCGTACGCCTTGTAGTACGGCTTGCCGATGTAGAGTGTCTCGCCGATCAGCTCGAAATGGTTCTGCACCAGGACGCCGTTGTGGAACGCGGTGACGTAGGCCGGCGTCTTCACCGTGCCGTCGCCGTTGAAGGTCGGCGCCGTCCAGATCACGTCGTAGGTCTGCCACTCGCCCGGCTTGCGCATGGCGTTGACCAGCGGCGGCGATTGCTTGTAGACGCTCGCCGCCTGGCCGTTCACGTACGTCTTGTTGTCGTACGAGTCGAGGATCTGCAGCTCGTAGCCGGAGTCGCCGCTCCCGGTCGAGGCGAGGAAGAGCCCGCTGTTGCCGCGTGCCTGATCCTGGCCGCTGATGCCGGCCGGGATGCGCCACTCGAGGTGAATCTGGTAGTTCTTGAACGCCCGCTTCGTCTCGATGTTGCCGGCCTTCTTGTCGACCGTGAGGATGCCGTCCGCGACGATCCACTTCGCCGGGCTCTTGTCCTTGTTCGACACCCATTCGTCCAGGTTCCGGCCGTCGAACAGCACGATCGCGTCCGCCGGGGGGGCGTCGCTGGTGGCTCCGGGCGCCACGATTTTTGGCACCGGCTCCCAGACTTCCGTCAACTTCGGATCGCCTTGCGGACGCGCCGGCGCCGGTTGCTGGGCGTGAATGGCGGCGCCGATG
Source organism: Vicinamibacterales bacterium (assembly GCA_036496585.1). Taxonomy (NCBI): domain Bacteria; kingdom Pseudomonadati; phylum Acidobacteriota; class Vicinamibacteria; order Vicinamibacterales; species Vicinamibacterales bacterium. The sequence continues at coordinate 37,656 of DASXLB010000074.1, read as the reverse complement.
ACGACAACGGCGGCGAGCGTGGCGAAAGCGTTGCGCATCCGCGCATTCTACGGCAGGCCCGACTGCCAGCGCCACCGCCCTCCACCGGGCGGGGCGTCGGCGGGGCCTACGCGCCCTGCGTGCCGACGTAGACCGCGTAGATCGACTGGCTCGCGCACATGAACAGTCGGTTGCGCTTCTGGCCGCCGAAGGTGATGTTGGCGCAGACCTCAGGCAGGCGGATCCGTCCCAGCAGCTTGCCGGCGGGATTCCACACCGTCACGCCGCTGTAGCCCAGCACCGGTCCGGCGCTGCTGGCCAGCCAGACGTTGCCGTCGACGTCGCACCGCACCCCGTCGGGACCGCACTTCACGCCGTCGATCATGCAGTCGGTGAAGAGACGCTTGTTTGAGACGCGGTTGTCGGCGCCGACATCGAACACGTAGACCTCTCCCTTGCCGCCGTCCCCCTTGTCGCCGGGCCCCTTGCCGGTGCTCGTCACATACAGCCGGCGGTAGTCAGGCGAAAAGGCGAGGCCGTTGGGATCCGGCACCTGGTCCTCGGTGATCACGACGTCGAGCCGGCCGGACGCGTCGACCCGGTACACGTTCGTCGGCAGCTCGCGCGACGGCTGCCGCGAGGCTCCCCCCTCGTACAGCTGCTGCCCGTAGGGCGGATCGGTGAACCAGAGGGCGCCGTCCCGGTGCGCCACGATGTCGTTCGGCGAATTCAGCCGCTTGCCTTGATACGCGTCGGCGATCACCGTGACCGAGCCGTCGTGCTCGTAGCGGACGACGCGCCGCGTCGCGTGCTCGCAGGACAACTGCCGTCCCTGCGCATCGAAGCTGTTGCCGTTGCTGTAGTTCGACGGGCTGCGGAACACGGAGACGTGCCCGTCGTCTTCCATCCAGCGGTACTGGCGGTTGTTCGGGATGTCGCTCCACAGCAGATACCGGCCCTGTGGGCTCCACGCCGGGCCTTCCGCCCAGAGCGCGCCCGTCCAGAGCCGCACGATCGTGGTGTTCCCCTGGATCAGCCCGCCGAACGCGGGATCGACGGTGATCAGATCGGGATCGGGAAAATACGTGGTCAGGGTGGCGTCGGGCCCGAAGGTCCGCGGCGGAGTCGAGATGACGGTCGGGCCGCCCTGACGTGCCGGCGCCTGGGCGGAGAGCAGGTGCGGCACGCAGACGGCGCCGCCGAGCGCGGCGAACAGGTCTCGACGCGAGAGCGTGTGTGGCATCCGCGGATTCTACGCCAGCCGGCGGGCAGGGCTATCGCGGCGCGCCGCCGCGCCCCTCGCGCTGCCGCATCAGCCGCATGAGCGTGCCGTTGGCGCGGCCGTCCGCGACGGCGCGCCGCAGGCGCTCGGCGAGCGCCTGCCGCAGGAAAGGTTCGTCTTCCTTCCGCACGGCCTGCACCGCGAGGATCACGCTGCCCATCTCGTCGAACGACTGCTCGCCCCATTGCACGCGCACCGGCGGTGTCTGCGGGTTGTGCGGGTTGTCGTCGCTGTTGTCGTAGACGATGCGCGCGTCGATCCGGGTGCCCTTCGGCAGCAGCAGCGGCGACTGGTAGGTGTAGCGATCCTGCCAGGCGAAGTCCCAGTCCGGAATCCACAGGAGTGGCTGCGTCGTCCCGTCGGGAAGGGAGGCCGTCGCCTTCATCTCCTTCGCCAGATAGTGCGCGTGCGCGTTGATCGAAAAGGCGCGGACGTCGACCGGCAGCGTGAATGCGTCCGCGATGGCGTAGTCGTGGCTGCCTGGCGGAATGTCGATGCCGGCGCCGAACCCGAACAGCGCCGGTACCTGCACGCTCCACAGCCGCCGTTCAGGGGCCTGATCGGCGAAGTAGATGCCGATCGTCGACAGCTCGGTCTCCGCCTTGCCGGTGGGATGGAAGTGCATCTGCAGGATCACGTCCGATCCCTTCGGCAGGGAGAGCGCGACCCCCTCGGGGAGCATCTGCGGCGTCGCGCCGACCGCCCAGCCGCCAAGCGGCCCTGTGCCTCCGGCCAAACCGCCGGCCCCGACGCTGCCCATCCCGCCGAAACCGGGCATGCCATCGCGCCCATCCTGCGCCGCCGCGGCGCCCGTCGCGTCGTAGGCGAACAGCACATGGTGCACGGCCTTGCGCGCGCTCGGCCGGAACTCGATCGCGCGGACCCACTTGTCGTCGGCGAGATGGGTCGGGATGACAAAATTGCGATAGACGTCGGCGCCCGACGCCGGCACCTGGAACCCGGCCGGCATCTTGAGGATGAGATCCGGCGTGCCCAGTTGCCATCCGGCAGGAAACGTCGGCACCGGCGGCGTTTTTCGCGCGTCCCCTTCCGGCATGCCGCCGGCGACCCAGCGGTCGATCGTGGCAATCTGGTCGTCGGTCAGCCGGCGTTCGCCGGCGAACTCGCCGAAGCCGTGCGCGGCATGCCAGGGGGGCATATACCGCAACCTCGTCACCTTGGCGATCTGCCGCCCGTGCTTCTGCGCGTCGGCGAAGGTCGCGAGCGGAAACGGCGCGGCTTCCCCGGCACGATGGCAGGTGACGCAGTTCTTGTAGAGGATGGGGGCCACGTCTTCGGCGTAGGTCGGCCGCGCGGTGCCGCCGTGAGGCGTGGGTGCGGCCGCGGCGGCCAAGGCGGCCACGATCGAGAGGCCGAGCAGCGCAGGGAGAGACCAGCGTCGAATCATGGTGTCCTGGGCCGCATCGCGGGCGGCACGATGTAGCAGCCGATCGGCTGTGTGACTGGCGCGCCGATGGTCCTGTCGGACAGCAGCGCCTCGAGCGCGCCGGCGAGATCGTGCAGCGTGACGACACGGCGCGGCCGGCCGAGAGCGGCGTACTGGTTGTCGATGCGCCCGCGATACCGGGTCGCGCCGGCCTTGTCGATCACCGCCACCTCCGGCGTGATCGTCGCGCCGACCCGCGCGGCCAGCGTGCCGTCGTCGACGGCCGCGGGCAGATCGCCATAGCCGTACTCGCGCAGGTGCGCGCGCACGCCGGCCGGCGCCACCCCCGGATCCTCGTAGATCAGCAGACACTGCACGCCGCGGCCGCGATAGGCGGCACAAATCCGCTGAATCTCCGGCGCGTAGCCGTTCGAGACCGGGCAATCGGTCGCGGTGAATACGAGCACGTTGGCGGTGCCCGACGGTTCGAGGGGGCGCAGCAGCCCGCCAGCGACCCCTTTCATCTCGAAAGAGGCCGTGAGGAGCGCGGCGAGCATGACGGCCAGCCCTGAAGCCAAAGCGGAACGCCCCATGATACAGGAGGGGGCGGGCTGCTCCGATCAGTGATGCCGCAGCTCTTCGCGAACCCGCCGCTCGATCGTCACGGCCGCGCCTGTCTCGTAGTTGTCGATGCCGTACTGATGTCCGATGCTCGCATAGAGGCGCCGCACGCCCTCGTCGTCTCGCACGTCGGGGTGTTCGGCGATCTCGACGGCGTGCTGCAGTTCGTGCCCCAGCAACGCGGCCCAGTCGTGCATCGGGAGCGCGACGTTGATGCCGACGCGAAGGAAGCGCGCGGCCGGTGTCGCGGCGACGAGCTTGGTGCGCGCGATCGGCACCTGCGCCGGCGCAGTGAGCTCGACGTAGACGATGACGTCGCTCGCGGCGATGCGATCCAGCAGATCACGCACGGTCGCGGATCGCGCGGCCGCGTCGAGGAGGATCATCTCGGCGCCGCGGGTCGGCCTCACCCGCGCCATCGACGCCATCGGCGGCTTGTCGGCCGACCCGATCAACCACAGCGCGAGCATCCAGGCGGCATGCATCGGTCCCTCCGTGCATGCCAGAGACGGCGACGCCACCAGCGTCGACGGGAAAAGGTGACCGACGGAGGTGTCGGGGGTCCAAACGTCCGCCGGGAGGGACCAGCCCGCGGCACTCGGCCCGCGGTTCGCCACGAGGCGCGCCAATGCGCGCTCCGAGCCGTTCGACACGGCAGAGGTAAGTGGTTCAGCTTTCGATATACCTGTCGGCGGTCTAGGATAAAGTGCCGATGCGCGCGAAGCGGATCCTGATTGTCGAAGACGATGCCGCCCTGCGACGGGTGTTTCGAATGGCGCTCGCGATTGCCGGATACGACGTACAGGAAGCCGGCGACGGCTACGAGGCGCTGCAGCTCGTGGAGAACGATCGGCCGGATCTCGTGGTGCTCGATCTCATTCTGCGCGCGGTCGACGGCCTGTCGGTCCAGCAGGAACTCGCCTCGCGCGCGCCGACCAGCGACATCCCCATCGTCGTCGTCACCGGATCGACGATCGACACGAGCACGCTCGACGTCGCGTGCGTCCTGCACAAGCCGGTGACTCCCGAAGATCTGATCTACACCGTCAGCCAGTGCCTGCACGCCGGCTCGCCGGTCGAACCGGCGTAGCAGGCGGCCGAGCGCCGGTTCGCCAGACGCTGCCAGTCGTCCGTACCGGCGTTCGTCACGGATAGGAACTGCACTATGCGCTTTACGCGTATAGTGCGGCATGGACTCCGATCGCTTCCTGCCGCTCACGCCAGTCGTCCTCGAGATCGCCATGGCGCTGGCCGCAGGGGAACGGCATGGCTACGACATCATGCAGGACGTCGAACGCCGCAGCGGGGGCGCCATCGTGATTCATCCCGGCACGCTGTACCGCGCGCTCGCCCGCATGCTCGATCAGGCGCTGATCGAGGAACTCGACGATCGGCGGGGGCACGACGATCAACGGCGCCGCTACTACCGCCTCACGGCGCTCGGCCGGGCGGTGGCTCGAGCCGAAGTGGAACGGCTCGCCGGACAGGTGACCGCCGGGCGCCGCCTGTTCCGCGGAGGAGGCGCGTGACGCGGGCCCGCGCGCTCCGCGTGCTGCTCCGTCTCTACCCGCGCGCGTTCCGGGAGCGTTTCGGCGCGGCGATCGAGCAGGCCTATCGCGACCGGCCGTCCGCCGCCGCGCTGGTCGACGTCGCGCTCAATGCGGTGCTCGTCCGTTTCTCACGAGAGGGGGGCGATTCCATGCACTGGTCATCGGTTGCGGTCGACGTCCGCTTTGCCGCGCGCACGTTCGCCCGCAACCCGGTTTTCACGGCACTCGCCGTCGCCGCGCTGACGCTGGGAATTGGCGCCAACACCGCGATCTTCACGATCGTCAACGCCGTGCTGATCCGTCCGCTTCCCTACGGCGATCCAGCCGGTCTCGTGATGGTGTGGAGCTCGAACGGCCTCGAGCATCGCGATCGCGACGCGGTCGCGCCCCTCGACTTTCTCGACTACCGCAAGGCCACCGCGTTCGCCGACGTCCAGGCGGCCTACGGTTTCCTGGCCGGCGTGCCGCTGACGTCCGCGTCGGGTACCGATCAGATGCTCGTGACCGCCGTCACGCCGGGGATGTTCGCGCTGCTCGGCCGGTCGCCGATCCTGGGCCGTACCTTTGCCGCCGCCGAGCCGCAGACCTCGATCGTCGTCAGCCACGGCTTCTGGCAGCGGCGACTGGGTGGAGATCCCGCCGTGGTCGGGCGCGTGCTCACCCTCCAGAACCAGCCGTACACCATCTTGGGCGTGATGCCGGCCGACTTCGTCTTCCCCTACAAGACGATGCTCGGCCCGAGCGGCATGGCGCGCTCGTATGACGTCGATGGCTGGCTGGCGCTGACGTTCGTCACCGCGGAGAGCCGCGCCACCGGCCTCGCCACGCTTACCCGCGGCGCGCATTTTCTGTCGATCGTCGGCCGCCTCCGTCCTGGCGCCACGGTCGCTGAGGCGGATGGCCAGGTGCGCGGCATCGCGGCGCAGCTGGCGGCGGCGTATCCCGCGTCGAACCGCGGCGTCGGCGCCACCGTCGTTCCCCTGCACGAACAGGCCGTCGGCGCGATGCGGCCGGCGCTGGCGCTGCTGCTCGGCGGTGTCGGCTTCGTGCTGCTGATGGCGTGTGTCAACCTCGCCAACCTGCTGCTCGCGCGCACCAGCACGCGCCAGCGCGAAATGGCGATCAGGACGGCGCTCGGTGCGTCGCGGGCGCGGCTGGTGCGGCAGACGCTGGTCGAAGCGATGCTGCTGTCGCTCGCCGGCGGCCTGCTGGCGCTCGCGGCCGTGCGATGGAGCATCGGTGGGCTGGTCGCGCTGGCGCCGGGTGACATGCCGCGCCTCGGCGACATTCATGCGGATGCGACAGTCCTGGCGTTCACGTTCGGTCTGTCGGTCCTCACCGGCCTCGCCATCGGCCTCGTGCCGGCGCTGGCGGGCACTCGGCCGCACGTGCAGGCGAATCTCAAGGACGGCGGCCGCGGCCTCACGGCCGGCCGTGGGCAGCGACGCCTGCGCGCGCTGCTCGTCGGGGGGGAGGTCGCGCTGGCGCTGGTGCTGACGCTCGGCGCCGGGCTCCTGCTGCGCAGCTTCCTGGCGGTACTCGCCGTCGATCCCGGGTTCCGGCCGGATCACCTGCTGACGCTGCAGATCGCGATCCCGGCTGCCTATCGCACGCCCGAACAGCAGCGGACGCTCTATGCGGATCTCTTCACCCGCCTCGAGGCGCTCCCAGGAGTCGTCAGCGTCGGCGGCACGACCCGCCTGCCGCTCGGCAGCACGAACGTGTCGACGAAGGTGGACGTGGAAGGGCGCGCGCGGCCGCCGGGCGAGTGGCCGGAGGTCGAATTCCGCCGCGCGATGCGCGGTTATTTCGCGGCGATGGAAATCCCGCTGCTCCGCGGCCGATCGTTCACCGACGCCGACGGGCCTTCCTCGCCGCGGGTCGCGATCGTCAACGAGCGGATGGCGCGGCGGCTCTTTCCCGGAGAGGATCCGATCGGACGCCGCATCCGCTTCGGCTCGGCGTCGGCACCGTGGGTGACGATCGTCGGCGTGGCCGGCGACGTCCGTCACAGCGGCCTCGAGGAAGAGCCCGCGCCGGAGCTGTACATCTGGTACCTGCAGACGCCGCCGGTCAATCCGTTTCTGGTGCTGCGCGCGAGCGGCGACGCCGCGGCGCTGTCGGCCGCGGTGCGCAGCACCGTGCAGGCGGTCGACAGGAACATCGCCGTCTACGACATCCGCACGATGGCGCAGGTGCGCGCCGATTCGATGGCGGAACGTCGGTTCGTCCTGCTGCTCGTCGGCGCCTTCGGGGTGCTCGCGCTGACCATGGCGGCGGTCGGCGTCTATGGCGTGATGGCGCTCGCGGTCAGCGAACGGACGGCCGAGATCGGCCTCCGCCTCGCGCTTGGCGCGACGCCGGCGACCGTGCTCGGGTCCGTCCTGCGCGAAGGGCTGGCGCTCAGCGGCGCCGGTATCGCGGCGGGCTTCGTGATCGCCGTGCTGGTGGCCCACGCCATGGCCTCACAGCTCTACGGCATCGGCCCGTCCGACGGCGTGACGCTGGCGGCGGTACCGGCGCTGCTGCTGGCCATTGCGCTGGTCGCGTGCCTGGTTCCGGCATGGCGCGCGATGCGGCTCAATCCGGTGGACGCACTCCGCGAGTAGCGTGCTACCGTTGGCGGAGCGTGGAGGCTCCGTGAGCATCAGCGTCGTCCTGGTCGACGACCATCCGATTGTCCTGCAGGGGCTGCAGCACCTGTTCGCCCGCCAGCCCGACATCACTGTCCTGGCGACCTGCGCCACCGTCGCCGAGGGGCTGACGGCGGCGCGCACGTCGCATCCCGACGTCATGGTGCTCGACCTGCGGATGCCCGACGGAGGGGGCCTGGCGTTGCTCGACTCGCTCAATCGCGAGGCCCTGGGCGTCAAGACGGTGATCCTGACCGCCGCGATCTCAGACACCGAAGTGGCGCAGGCGCTGCAGAAAGGGATCGGCGGCCTGGTGCTGAAGGAGTCGGCGCCCGAGCAGCTGCTCGAGTGCGTGCGCAGCGTGCACGCCGGGACGCGATGGATCGATCCCGATACGCTCGGCCGTGCCGCGCCGCCACCCCCGCAGCGCAATCACGCCGCGGCCGAGCGCGCCGCCACGCTGACCAGCCGCGAGCGCGAGGTGGTGAAGATGATCGCCGCCGGACTCCGCAACCGCGACATCGGCGAGCGGCTGTCGATCTCGGAGAACACGGTCAAGGTGCACCTGCACAACATCTACGAAAAGCTCGGGGTCGAAGGGCGGATGGAGCTGCTGCTGCTCGCGCAGGAATTGGGAATGGTCTAGGACCGACTCCCCCGCGGCAGCGAAATCTCCACCCGCGCTCCCCTGGCTCCCGATTCCACGGCCAGCTTTCCCTTCAACGACGCCGCCCGCTCGCGCAGCGTCACCGGCCCGACGTTGCGCGACATCAGCGCTTCGTGATCGATGCGCCCGGTGAACGGGAATCCGCGCCCGTCGTCCACGACCGTCAGCCGGATGTCGGCCTCCGACGCTGCGACCGAGATCGACACGCGCGACGGGTGCCCGTGCTTGAGCGCGTTGATCGTCGCCTCCTGGCACATGAATCCGATCGCGTGCTCGATGTCGGGCGACACCACGAGATCCGACGGCATGACGTGGACGGTGATCGGCGTCCTCCATTCGACCGCCAGGCGCGCGACGCGGCGGCGCAACGCCGCGTCGATGGTGTCGCGCGGCGCTTCGATGCCGTTCTTCGGCTTGAGGTCGTCGATCAGTCGCCGCAGCTCGCGCTGCTCCGTGGCGATGGCCCGCTCGACGGCAACCAGCCGGCCCTGCACGTCCCCCGCCACGCCCGGCGTGTCGGCTACGTCGTGCAGCTCGAAGCGGATGCCGGTGAGCCCCTGCAGGATGCCGTCGTGCAGATCGCGCGAGACGCGGATCCGATCCTCGCGTACCGCCAGGTCCTTCTCCTGCTGCGCGATGATCAGCTGCGACTGGCGTTCGCGCTCCTGCGCCGCGCGGCTGGCGCCACTCAGTGCCGAGACCGTCAGGCTGACCCCGGTGAGGACGACGAGCCGGATGTAGTCGTCCCTCCCGACCTCGACCGCGGTTTGCGGCGGGACGGTGAAGAACACGCAGATGACCGTGGCGGTCACGCTGGCGAACACGCCGGGACCGAAGCCGCCGTAGATCGCGGCGATCACCACCACCGGGAAGAAGAACACCGCGATGGCCGGCCCGAGCTGCGAGCGGAGCGCGATGGTGACGAGCAGCGCCGCCACGATCATCGCGACCGAATAGCCGTACCAGCGGCCCCCACCGGTCGACGAAGGTACAGGCATCGGCTCCCTTACAGCAGCAGCGCCTCGACCCGGTGCGCGTGGACCATATCTTCGCACGGCGACCAGGCGAAGACGGTGAACCGTCCGTCCTGCGAGGCGACGAGCGCCACCGCGTCGCGTTGATCGTGGACGAACTGCGCTGCCGACAGGTGACGGGTCCCGCCGAGCGAGGAGGGATGCACGACGCTCGGCACGAACCCCTCGATCGGCTCGGTCACGGTCGTCTGCTCGACCGGCGGCGAACCGCGCCGCCGCGTAATCTTGGCGCCGAAGGCCAGCAGCTGGTGACGGTCGGTCACGATGGTCGCGCCGTCGACGGCGGTCAGGCCGGCGATCCCCTCGATCGCCCGGCCGAGCGCATCCTGCCACAGTCGGTCGCGCGCGTCGGCGGGCGTCTCCGTCAACTCCGACAGCACGGCAAACGCGGGATTGAGACCGTAGGCGATCGGCGAGATGATCGACTCGCGCCACCGGTCGGTGTCCGACGGCACGACCAGCAGCAGGCCGCCGCGCTTGTGCGCGCGCATCGAGACGGCGAGCTGCACCAGCACGTTGACCGAATCCGACCACGAGGCCGGCGCGTCGAAGCCGAGCAGCGACGAGAGCAGCGTCGGGCAATCGGGCAGGCTCGACGCATCCTCGTCGACGATCTTCACCTGGTCGGCCTCGAGCACGGCGATGTTGGCGAACTTGGTGTGGTCGCCGCCGCGGCGCTGCTTGACGACGAGCAGGCCCGGCGCCGCCACTTCGAGCACGAGACCAAACGGCGGCAGCACGCGCGTGGCGCCCCAGACGACGAAGTCGCCGTCCTGCAGCGAGACACCGAGATGAATGCCGGGACGCTCGACCGCCGGCGCCACCTTGGCGACGGTCGCGGGCGTGAGCGACAGCGGCTGCGCGAAGAGCAGCGGATTCGGTGTCGCCCCAGGCTCGACGAGCGCCAGCGAGACGATCGGCACGTAGCCTTCCTCGCGCCGCAAGCTCGTCCAGAAGCCGACGTCGATCAGCGCCTCGATCGCCACCGTCTCGGGCAATGGCGCCGCCGTCTCCCCCGCCGTCAGCGTGGAGCCCTCGAGATGGCGCGCGAAGCACTCGCGCACCCGCTCGGCGACGGCGCGGCGAGCCGGATAGGCACCGTACGACATGACCCATCTTAGTCCGAGCGGATCCTGAATCCTGGATCCTCAATCTCCTGATCCCCTCATCCCTGGTCGCTAGTCTTCGGATGGCGGATCGAAGATCGACGATCCCGATCCGAGGATCACCGATCAGGGATGAGGGTTCGGGATCGGGGATTCACGCCACCGACGGTACGGCAAATACCGGCGCCGCCACGAGGGCCGCGGCGCCTCGCAGACGCGGGTACTCGGGGAGCGAGACCGTCACGAGCGACGTGCTGGCGGCGGCTGGGGCGAGCGCGCGTTCGGCGAGGGCGCGGCGGGTTGTCCCCTCGATGAGATCCCACGCGCCGATGATTTCGCCCGACAGATAGATGCGCGCCGGATCGACGGCGTTGACCAGGCTCGCGAGCCCGAGACCGAGATAGCGCGCCGTGGCCTGCACGGCGGCAATCGCCTTGCCGTCACCGCCGCGCGCCCGCGCGATGAGATCGTCGACGGTGAAGCTCGTCATCTCCACCGGCATCGGCTTGCGGGGCGAGACCTCGCGTCCGAAATAGCGCGACAACGTCGCCAGGTTGGAAACGTAGGATTCCCAGCAGCCGGTCGCGCCGCAGGCGCACGGCGGGCCGTCGACGTTGAGCGGGATGTGGCCGAACTCGCCCGCCACGTTGTGCAGCCCGCGCAGCACCTCGCCGCGCACGACGATGCCGACGCCGATGCCGTCGGAGACATTGACGAACGCCAGGTCGCCGGCCGGCGTCGCATCGGCGCGGATCGACCAGATCTGCGCGAGCGCGCAGGCGCGCCCCGAGTTCTCGACCGTGACCGGCAGCCGCGTCGCCGCCGCGAGCATCTCGCGCAGCGGCACGTCACGCCAGCCGAGCCGCGGCGAGAACAGCACGCGCTCGCCGCCAGGCCCGACCATCCCCGGGACGACCACGCCAATGCCCTGGCATTCGCCGAGATCGCGGTGCTCGCCGACCGTCCGCTTCACCCGGTCGGCCAGCGTCTTGACCAGTTTCTTTACCTGGGTCTCGGTCGCAAAGCTGGTCACGCCGACGAGCGGTTCGCCGAGGAGATTGCAGACGGTCAGCGACGTCCGCGTCGCGCGGATGTCGACGGCCAGCACCCAGCGCTTGCGCGAGTCGATGTAGAGGAACTGCGGCTTGCGCCCGCGCGGCGCCTCCCCCTTCGCTCCCTCGTAGACGAACCCCTCGCCGATCAGGTCGTTGACGATGAAGGTGACGGCCGCGCGCGTGGTACCCATCATCCGCGCCAGGTCCGCGCGCGACACCGGCTGGTGGCTCCGCACGAGATTCAGCAGGATCTGCCTGTTGATCTCGCGCGGCGTGCCCCGGCCGGCGATGCGGAAGCGAGGCGGATGGATCCGTGGCATCAGAACGAGAGGCGCACCCCCAGCTGCACCTTGCGCATCGAGCCGGCGGTGCGGATGACGCCGAAGGTGGCCGTGCCGACGCTGTTGCCCGGCTGCCCGAGGTTGACCATGTTGAACGCGTTGGTCGCCTCGGCCCGGAACGTCAGGCGCGCGGAGCCGTGGACGCGGAGGTCGCGCGAAATCGCCAGATCGATCACTTTGTACCCCGGCCCATCGAGAAAGTTGCGCGGCGAATTCCCTTCGACCGGCTGTCCGGTCGTCGCCGCGTTGCGGGTGAACGCCGCTGTATTGAACCACATCGCGGCCGTCGGATCCGAAAGGGCCGGATCGCCGGCCAGCTGGGCGCGGTCGGCCGTGACGCCGTCGAGGTTGGCGTCGACGCCGCCGTTGACGACGGTGAACGGCAGGCCGCTGCGCAGCTTGACGATCGGCGCGATGCGCCAGCCGTTGGCGATCGCCGCGACCACGGCGTTGCCGCCGCGATAGTAGTCGACGTTCCAGTTGGCGGTCAGGCTGAAGACGTGGCGCTGATCGGAGTCGGCGCGGCCGTATTCCTCGGCGAGACTGCTGGAGTTCTGCGCGCCGCCGGCCGTGGTGTTGTTCTGCAGCTCGACGCTCGTCATCGTCTTGCTGAACGTGTAGAAGCCATTCAGCGACAGGTGATGCCACTGGCGCATCGTCCCGGTGATCTGCAGGCCGTTGTAGTTCGAGTACTGGTCGGAGTCGAGCAGCAGCACCGCCCCGACGGTCGGATCCGGGCGGCGCGCGAGCACGTTGGCGCCGGCGGTCGTGGCCGTGGCGTTCGCCACCGGGTAGTTCAGGTCGCGCGCGAACGGCAGGTCGCGCAGGAACGAGCCGACGTAGGACGCGCCAACGCTCATGTGGCTGCCGACCTGTTGCTGGACGCCGACATTGGTCTGCCAGGCATGCGACCAGTTGAAGTCCTGCGCGATGCCGTAGAGACCGCCGCCGACGACGAACGTGCCGGTGTACGGGAACGGCGAGCCGCCCGGATACGCCGTGTACGGATTGCTGAGTGAGGCGCCCAGCGGCACACCGGTCGCCGACGTCTTGGCGTTGGTGTTGGAGAAGGTCAGACGCGTCGACCACGGCTGGAAGTTGGTCGTCGTGTTCCACTCGTTGCCCGAGATGCTGCCGTAGAACAACCCGCCGGCGGCGCTGATCGCCGTACGCCCGTGTCCGGTCGGATCCCAGACGACGCCGGCGCGCGGCGAGAGGTGATCCCATTTCGTCGAGATGACGCCGCGTTCGACGCCCTGGTCGCCGTAGAACAGCAACCCGGTCGGCGCCGACGGATTCACCGTCGATTTGTCTCCTGGCACGTAGGTGGTGAAGCGGTTCTGGGGATCGGTGCCTGGCGTCTGCACGTCCCAGCGCAGCCCGAGATTGAGCGTGACGCGATCGCCGACGCGGTAGTCGTCCTGCAGAAACGCCGCGCCATACCAGCTGTTCCAGTAGGCGGTGACGGGCGCGTCCTGGGTGACGGTGCTCGGGATGCCGATCAGGAAATCGGCGAGCGCATTCTTGGTCGCGCCGCCGTTGAAGGTGAAGACGCCGTAGTTGTTGAGCAGCGTGTCCTGCACGGTCTTGTTGTAGGAGAGCTCGCCGCCCATCTTGACGCTGTGCGCGCCGAGCGTCCAGTTGTAGACGTCCCGCCCGGAATAGAAGTCGCCGCCGGCGTTGGGGCCGCCGATCGCGTTCGACAGCGTGAAGAAGCCGCTGACGGTGATCTGCGGCAGGCTCGGCGCCCCCATGATGACCGCCGACGACCCGAGGTCGGTGAGCGACGTGGCGGGCTGGTTCAAGCGGCCGCCCAGATTGCGGTTGAACGAGAACCACGCCTGGTTGATGCGGTGCGCGCTCGCCACCCACGTCTCGCTCAGGTTGAGATTGTGCTGTGTCCAGCTGAATTGCTGGCTGGCCCACAGCAGGTTTCCCGTGCCTGCCGCCACGGTGTTGGTGCCGGCCGTCCGGAAGTAGGCGCCGGTGAGGCGGTGGGCGCCGTTGATCTGATGATCCGCCTTGACCAGGATCTCGTCCGAGTTGTACGGGCTCTCGAAGTAGCCCTGCCAGATGCCACCCGCGACGTTCGATGCGGGAATGTCGTTGTTGACGATCTTGAGCGCCACCGGATCGATCCGATTCGCGCAGATCGCGCCGGTCACGCCGTTGCAGACAAACGGCAGGCCGGTCGCCGGATCGGTCGGGATCGTTTTCGACTGGCTGAAGTCTCCCGTCCGCTCGAGCGCCGTCGGCACGATCGCGTTGTTGAGGAAGGTGCTGGTCGTCTGGCGCAGGCCGGAATACGAGACGAAGAAGAACGTCTTGTCCTTCGTGATCGGACCGCCGTAGGTGCCCCCGAACTGATTGCGATTGAGCGGCGGCGTCGCGCCGACCGATCCCCAGTCCTTCGCGTTCAGCTGGCCGTCGCGGAAATACTCGAAGGCGGAGCCGCGCATCGTGTTGGTGCCGCTCTTGGTGACGACGTTGATGACGCCGTTCGAGAAGCGCCCGTACTCGACGTTGTAACCGTTGGTCTGGACCTTGAATTCCTGGATGGCGTCCGGGTTCGGCAGGATGTTGCCGGTGTTGCGCAGCCCGGTCATGTTGATGCCGCCGTCGAGGTAGTAGTTGACCGAGCCGGTGCCGCCGTCGGCGCCGCCGTTGATCAGGGTGCGCTGCTCGGGGAAGCCGAGTACGAGCGAGCTGGTCGAGGCCGACGCCGAGGCGACGCCGTTGTTGTTCGACTGGATGCCGGGCGTCAGATCGAGCAGCGAGTAGACGTTGCGATCGACGATCGGCAGGCTCTGGATCGCGGCGGCGTCGACGGTCTTCGACAAGTCGGCGGTCACCGTGTTGACGAGCGGCCGTTCCTCGGCGACGGTGACGGTCTCGTTGAGGCCGCCGATCTGCAGCGTCACGTCGATGCGGACCGAGTCGTTGACGGCGAGGACGATGCCGCTGCGGATCTCGGTCTTGAAGCCGGAGAGCGTCGCTTCAACCTGGTAGGCGCCGATCGGCAGGAATTCGAGGCGATAGGCGCCGCTGTCGCCGGTCGTCACCGTGCGGGCGAAGCCGGTGTCGGTGTTGCGGGCCGTGACGGTCACTCCCGGCAGGCCGGCGGCGCTCTGGTCGGTGACGGTACCGACCAGCGTGGCGCTGGTGACCTGGGCGGCGGCGGCCGGTGGCCAGCCGGCGGCGAGCGCGGCCAGCAGCACGAAGGAGCAGGCGATCCTCTTCGACGGCGTCATCTTGGTGTGCACGCGGAACCTCACAGCAGTTTGTATTAGCGCGAAACAATATTCCCGTATCGCATGGTTGTCAACACCATGGCGCACAGCCGGGCTGCCGGAGCCGGCGGTTGTCAGATCGCGCCGGAGCCGGTATATTGCATGACCCTGAAACAAATGTCGGAGGGGACATGACAGTCGAGACGATTTCGCCAGGCACCTGCGTCGTACGCGACACGGCTTCCCGCCCGGGGCGGACCCGCGCCGTCGCGCCGGGGCTCACCGCCTCGCGCCACCTGCACTACGGCCGCATCATCCTCGCCTGCGGCGACGCGCCGATCGCCGTCGACACGGGCGATCACGAAACCGCGCTCATCTGCCTGGGCGGCAGCGCGGCGGTCGACGTCGCCGGCCAACGCTACGCGCTCGGAAAATACGACGGCCTCTACGTGCCGCGGGATGCGACCTTCACCGTCACGCCGGACAGCGGCGGCGGCGATCTCGCGGAGATCTCCGCGCCGGTCTCGGCGGCGCACCCGGTCCAGTTCGTCCCCTTCGCCCATGTGCAGCAGGACCCGGGCCTGCACTTCGCCGCCGGCGGCCCCTCGTCCAGACGCAACCTCAACGTCATCATCGGCAAGAACGTCCGCGCCGGGCGGCTGATGGCCGGCGTCACGTTCAGCGAGCCCGGCAACTGGACGTCGTGGCCACCGCACGAGCACGCCGCGATGCTCGAGGAGGCGTATCTCTACGTCGACATGCCCCGCCCTGCCTTCGGCGTGCAGCTCGTCTACACCTCGAGTACCGATCCCGAGCTCGCGACGATCGTCCACGAAGGGGACATCGTGCTGATGCCGGCGGGCTATCATCCCAACGTCGCCGCGCCCGATGGCGCGATCAATTTCGTGTGGATGATGGCGGCCAACCGCGAAGACGAGGACCGTCAGTTCGGCGTCGTCAACGTCCATCCCGACTTCACGGCGCTCGGGTCCGGCCTCGACAAGGGACGAGCGGAGCGCACATGAACCCGACCGGCCTGGCGTTCGGACAATGGAACTGGGAGACCGCGCCAATCGAGCATGTCGCCGACGGCATCGACCGGCAGGTCGTGTCGGGCGATCGCATCATGACCTGCCGTCTCAGCTTCGCCCCTGGCGTCGTCACCGCGGTGCACAGCCATCCGCACGAGCAGATGACGATCGTCGAGCGCGGCCGCGTCCGGTTCCACGTGGCCGGCGGCGAGCACGTCGCGTCCGCGGGGGAGGTGCTGCTCTTTCGATCGGGAGTCGAGCACGGCGCGACAATCCTCAATGAGCCGGCCGTGTTGATCGACATCTTCAGTCCGCCGCGCGAGGACTTCCGTCCGGCCGGAGCGGAGACGGCATGACGGCCGCGGCCGGCGGGCGATTTTCCCTCGACGGACGCGTCGCGCTGGTGACCGGTGCATCGCGCGGTCTCGGACGGGCGATGGCGATCGGACTCGCCGAGGCGGGTGCCGACGTCGTGGTGCACGCGTCGACGCCGCCGGCCGACACCGCGCGCGCCGTGGAGGCGCTCGGGCGCCGTGCCGCCTCGCTCGGCGGCAATCTTGCCGATCGATCCGCGGCCGATCGGTTCGCCGACGGCGCGCTCGCTGCCTTCGGCCGCGTCGACGTCCTGGTCAACAACGCGGCGACGATCCGCCGCCGCCCGGCTGCCGAGCACACCGACGACTGGTGGGATGAAGTGATCGAGGTCAACCTGTCGAGCGTGTTCCGGTTGTCGCGCGCGATCGGCGCGCACATGCTCGGTCGTGGCGCCGGCAAGATCGTCAACATCGCCTCGCTGCTGTCGTTCCAGGGCGGCATCACCGTACCGGGCTACGCCGCGGCCAAGGGGGGCGTCGCGCAGTTGACCAAGGCGCTCGCCAACGAATGGGCCGGCCGCGGCGTCAACGTCAACGCCATCGCGCCGGGCTACATGGAAACCGACAACACGGCCGCGCTCCGCGCCGACGACACGCGCGCACGGCAGATCCTCGATCGCATTCCCGCCGGGCGCTGGGGCCGCCCCGACGATCTCGTCGGCGCGGCGATCTTCCTCGCCTCGCCGGCGTCCGACTACGTCAACGGCCACGTGCTGGCCGTCGACGGCGGCTGGTTGGGACGATGAGCCCGAGAGCGGTGCTCGCAGCCGCGGCCGCGATGATGCTGCTGGCACAATCCGCCGGGGCGCCGCCGTCCTACAACAGCCTTGTGCGTGACCGCATCCTGGCGCAGACAGGCGTCCTCCTGCACGAACTCGCCAGCGACAAGCGCGATCTGAAGATCGACGGGACGCCCGTGTTCAACGGCAACGACAAGTTCCTGCCCGGCAAGATCGCGATCGCGTTTGCCGACTACCTGGTGTCTCGGCCGCACGACGATCCCGGACTCGCCGAGGATCTCGCCGCGTTCCGCGCGATCGCGAGGTTGACGATCAACGACGCCAACGAAACGTGGGGCACCTACTACTACGTGCTGGCGATCGACCGGCTGCGCACGGCCGGATTGCTCGATCGCGCGCTCGACGATGACATCCTCGCGACCCTGCGCACGAAGCTCGACTGGACACCGTTCGTCGAGCCCGGCACCTACCGCCTCATCGATCACCCGAACAACTACTACGTCGTCGCGCTGGCGATCGCCCGACTGCGGCATCATCTGGGCTGGGAAGACGCCACCGCGGCCGACGCGATCTACCGGAAGGCGGCCGAGCACTACGAGCGCTACTCGGGCGACTTCGGGTTCGCCGACGAGACGGACGGCGAGGGACGATTCGATCGCTACAGCGTGCTGCTCGCCGGCGAGCTGGCGAACCACTTCGTCGAGACAGGCGATCGTCCGCCCGCCGAAGCGCTGACCCGGCTGCGCCAGTCGTCGGACGTCATGCTGCAGCGGCTGCACGAGGACGGCACCGGCTTCGAGTACGGCCGCAGTCTCGGCCCCTACGGCGAAACGGCGATCGTCGAAACGCTGACGGCGGCCGCGCGGCTCGGCGTGCTGACCGACGCCGAGCGGACCCTTGCTTACTCGTACGCGACGAAGGTCGCGCAGCGCTACGTCGACTTCTGGATGAACCCGGACACCGGTTCGGTCAACATGTGGGACGCCGGACGCCGCACCGACGCCTATCGCGGCAAGTTCCGCATCCTCGGCGAGAACCTGTCGCTCGCGCACCAGTTCGCGTACACCAACGACGGCTGGAACGCGATGGGCTTCACGGATCGACCAGTGATGGACGGCTTCGCCGCGGCGCTCGAGCGGCGGCCGGCGCGATCGGTGACCTGGTTTTCGCGCGGCACCTACGATCGCGTGCTCGTCACCCGCCGCGACGGCGAACGTATCATCGGGCTGCCGCTCGTCAACGGCGGCGCGACGCAGCACATGCACCATCCCTACTTCCCGATCCCGTTTTCACAAGGGATGCTGGAAGGCGTGCCCGACGGCGGCGCGCCGATACTCGTCCCGCGGTTCACGCTCGCCGACGGCGCCCAGTTGATGCCACTGGCGTTCATCCGCGACGTGAAGGTCGACGACACGGCGGCCGCGACCACGGTCACCTACCGGCAGAGCGAGATGGATCGGCTCGGCAAGAGCGCGCCGGTTGCCGACGACCGCATGGCCGCGACGACGACCTACACGCTGCTGCCGCACCGCCTCGTGAGGCGCGACGTATTCACGCCGGCGGCCGGCCTCGACGTGGCGTCGATTCAACTCGAATACGCGGGCTTTTCGCGCGAACCCGCCCAGGATGGCCTCACCACGCGGTTCGGCGCCGGGGTGGTGACCTCGTTCAGCGTGAACGGCCTCGAGCGATGCACGGCGCGCTCCCTGGACCACGATCGGGACTACGCGTCCGATACCGGCCCCATGACCGCGCTCGTCGTCTGCACCACCGGCGCGGTGCGGCTCGAAGGGCCGCTGACCATCACCTGGACCCTCGAATATCGGTAATAATCTTAGGGACATGACAGCGCGCCGGGCCCTCGCGATCCTGCTGGCCGCGGTCGCGGCGTCCGCCGCGATCGTGCTGATGTTCCGCTATACGAAACAGGTCGAGACGAGCATTCGCAAGGCGCCCGCCTCACGCACCAGCGTCCGCCTGCTGAAGGACCGGGCCGCGGTGCTGCCGCTGACCGGCGTCGACCTCGACGGCCGTCCCGTCAGTACTGCCGCGTTCCGCGGCAAGGTCGTGCTGGTCAACTTCTGGGCGACCTGGTGCCCGCCCTGCCGCGAGGAAATCCCCGACCTCATCGAGCTCCAGGCGCGCTACAAGGACACGCTGCAGATCGTCGGGATCGCGCAGGATTCGGGCTCGGCGGCCGACGTGCAGCGCTTCGCCGTCGAGCACAAGATGAACTACCCGAGCCTCCTCAGCACGCCGGAGATCGAGAAGCTCTTCCCGCCGGTCTCGGCGCTGCCGACGTCGTTCTTTCTCGACCGCGAAGGGCGTCTGGCGCAGAAACACGTCGGTATGCTGAACCCGTCGCTCACCGATCTCGAAACGCAGGCGCTGGCCGGCACCAATCCCGATCTCACGATCGTCGACGCCGAAGACGAAGACAAGGCGCGGGTCGCGAGCGCGGCGCAGGCCAACAAGATTCCTGGCGTCGATCTCGCCGTGCTGTCGCCGGAGAAGCGGGCGAAGGTCCTGGCGGCGCTCAACTCCGAGCACTGCTCCTGCGGCTGCGGATTGACGGTCGCGCAATGCCGCGTCGACGACCCCACCTGCAACGTCAGCCTGCCGCTCGCCCAGCAGCTGATGGAGAAGATCGCGAGTGCCAAGTGAACCGTGACGCCCTGATCAGCCAACTGCGCGGCACGCTCGGCGATCGCGTCGCCACCGGTGATGCGGTGCGCGATCACCACAGCCGCGGCGAGTCGCACCACCACGGCGTGCGGCCCGACGCGGTGGTGTTCCCCACCTCGACGGCGGAGGTCCAGGACATCGTCCGGGCCTGCGCCGCCGCCAACTGCCCGATGACCGCGTTCGGCGCTGGGTCGTCCCTCGAGGGACACGTCGTCCCGCTGCAGGCGGGCGTCACCGTCGATCTGTCACGGATGAACCGCGTGCTGCGCCTGAGCGTGGAGGACCTCGACATCACCGTCGAAGCGGGTGTCACCCGCAAGCAGCTCGACAAGCACCTGCAGGCGAGCGGCCTGTGGTTCCCGCTCGATCCAGGCGCCGACGCGACGATCGGCGGCATGGCGGCGACGCGGGCCTCGGGCACGACGGCGGTCCGATACGGCACCATGCGCGACGCCGTACTGGGCTTGACCGTCGTCACCGCCGACGGCCGCGCCATCCGGACCGGCACGCGCGCGCGGAAATCGTCGGCCGGCTACGACCTGACGCGGCTCTTCGTCGGCGCCGAGGGCACGCTCGGCATCATCACCGAGCTGACGCTGCGCCTGCACGGGCGCCCGGAGTCGGTCGCCTCGGCGACCGCCTGGTTCGACTCGATCGACGACGCCGTCAACGCGGTGATCATGATCGTGCAGCTCGGCATCCCGGTGGCGCGGATCGAGCTGCTCGACGAAGCGATGATGGAGGCCGTCAACAAGCATTCGCGCCTGGCGCGGCCGGAGAAGCCGACGCTCTTCTTCGAGTTCCACGGGCTCAGCGATGCGTCCGTCGACGAACAGGCGCAGGCCACCGGCGACATCGTCGCCGAGCACAGCGGCCACGAGTACTCGCGCGCGACGTCGCCCGAGGAGCGCGCCAAGCTCTGGGCGGCGCGCCACGACGCCTACTACGCCGGCCTGGCGCTGCGCCCGGGCGCGCGCGGCTGGACGACCGACGTCTGCGTGCCGATTTCGCGCCTCGCCGAGTGCATCCACGAGACCAAGAAGGACCTGGCCGATTCGCCGCTGCCGGGACCGCTTGTCGGGCACGTCGGGGACGGCAACTTCCATCTGCTGCTGGCCGTCAATCCGGAGGATCCGTCGGACATGGCGGCCGCCGAACACCTCGTCGACCGCCTCGTCGCGCGCGCGCTCGCCATGGGCGGCACCTGCACCGGCGAGCACGGCGTCGGCATCGGCAAGATCCGCTTCCTCGAAGCGGAACACGGCCGCGACGCGATCGGCGTGATGTGGGCCATCAAGAAGGCGCTCGATCCGCACAACCTGATGAACCCGGGGAAAGTCCTGCCGTCGATTGACTGAACCGGGTTCGAGGCAGACGGTCGGGATCTGATCCCCGGCCCTTTCTGTCCGAGATAGAATCCGCGCATGCGGATTACTGCTCTCTTCGCGACCGCTCTCACGTTCGTCGGCGCCGTGGCTTCCGCGCAGGGGCGCGGCGGCGGCGCCGGCGCTCAACAGCCGGCCGGTCCCCCTCCGACCATCGAGGCCCGCACCGCGGGCATGCAGAAACTCGATGGCTATCTCCCCCTCTACTGGGACGAGCGCACCGGCTCGCTCTGGATGGAGATCGACAAGCTCGACACCGAGATGCTCTATGCGACCGGCCTGACGGCCGGCCTCGGTTCAAACGACATCGGTCTCGACCGTGGCCAGGGCGGCCAGGGGCGCGTCGTCAAGTTTCAGCGCATCGGGCCGCGCGTGATGATGGTGCAGCCGAACTACACCTTCCGCGCCAACAGCCCGAATCCCGACGAGCGCCGCGCCGTCGAGGACGCGTTCGCCAAGTCGATCCTCTGGGGTTTCACCGTCGCGGCCGAGAGCGGCGGGCACGTGCTCGTCGATGCGAGCGACTTCTTCCTGCGCGACTCCACCAACATCGCGCCGCGGCTCCGCCCCGGCACGTATCGCATCGACCGGACGCGCAGCACGTTCGACGTGCCGTGGACGAAGGGCTTTCCGAAGAACTCCGAGATCGACACGATCCTGACGTTTGCCAGCGAGGCCGCCGGCGGCGGACGCGGCGGCGGCGCGGGGCCGGCGCAAGGGCCGCCGTCGGTGGGTGGCGCGGTCCCCGGCAGCGGGGGCGGCGGCTTCGGCGGTGGTCTGTTCTCAGGCACGGTCGGCAGTGTCACGCCGTCGGCCGACTCAGTGACGCTGCGTGTCCATCACACGTTCGCTGAACTGCCCGACGACAACTACAAGCCGCGCTACGACGACCCTCGCGCCGGCTACGGCGGCCTGCAGTACATGGACTACGCGGCGCCGATGGGCACGCCGATGGTTCAGCACCTGCTGCGCCGGCATCGTCTCGAGAAGGTCGATCCGACGGCGCGCCTCAGCGACCCGAAAAAGCCGATCGTCTACTACGTCGATCGCGGCGCGCCCGAACCGATCCGTACGGCGCTGCTCGAAGGCGCGCGCTGGTGGAACCAGGCGTTCGAGGCGGCCGGCTATCGCAACGCCTTCCGCGTCGAGCTGCTGCCGGAAGGGGCCGACCCGATGGACATCCGCTACAACATGATCAACTGGGTCCACCGCTCGACGCGCGGCTGGAGCACGGGCGGATCGATCTCCGATCCGCGCACCGGCGAGATCATCAAGGCGACGGTCACGCTCGGCTCGCTGCGCGACCGGCAGGACTACTTGATCTTCGAGGCGCTGCTCGCGCCGTACAAGGACGGCACGGAGAACCCGGCCGTGCTGACGCAGACGGCGCTCGCCCGCATCCGCCAGCTCGCCGCGCACGAGGTCGGCCACACGCTGGGACTCGGCCACGAGTACTACAACAGCTCGAAGGGGCGCATCTCGGTGATGGACTACCCGCATCCGCTCGAGAAGCTGAACGCCGACGGCACGATCGACCTGTCGCAGGCCTATCCCGTCGGCATCGGCGACTGGGACAAGGTGGCGATTACCTACGGCTACTCGGACTTCCCGAAGGGCACCGACGAGAAGGCTGCACTGGAGAAGATCCTCGATGACGCCTGGAAGCAGGACCTGATCTACATGACCAATCAGGATACCGATTCCACGCCCCGATCGGATCAGTGGAACAACGGTGTCGGTCTCGAGCAGGGCGCCGAGCTGAACCGGATC
The DNA here is from genome assembly GCA_036496585.1 of Vicinamibacterales bacterium. Taxonomy (NCBI): domain Bacteria; kingdom Pseudomonadati; phylum Acidobacteriota; class Vicinamibacteria; order Vicinamibacterales; species Vicinamibacterales bacterium. Next base: position 14,786 of record DASXLB010000074.1, on the reverse strand, counting down.
ATGAAGGTCCGGCGCGCCGCGCTGAACCGCTTCGATGAATCGGTCATCCGGAAGGATGCGCCGATGGCGACGATGGAAGAGGCGCTGGTGCCGCTTTACATGTACCACCGGTACGCCGTCGAAGCGGCGGCCTCGACCGTCGCCGGCCAGGACTACATCTATGCGATGCGCGGTGACGACCGGATTCCGACGAAATGGGTGCCGCTCGCGCAGCAGAAGGCGGCGCTCGATGCGCTGGTGGCGACGCTCGCGCCGTCGGAGCTGGCGCTGCCGAAGAACGCCCTGCTGAAGATCCCGCCGCGGCCCTCCGGCTGGGGGATGCACCGCGAGCTGTTCGCACGCTACACCGGCGACACCTTCGATCCGATCGCTCCGGCGGCGATCGCCGCCGACGTCACGATCGGTTTCCTGCTGCAGCCCGATCGCGCCGCGCGGATGGTCGCGCAGCATGCGGTCGATCCCACGCTGCCGGGACTGGAAGACGTGATCTCAGCCCTGCGGTCTGCGACGTTCAAAGGGGCGGTCGCCACGCCTTACGAACAGGAGATTCGCCGGGCTACCTCGCGGGCTCTCGTGGAACGACTGATCTGGCTCGCGGGCGGCGCCCCGATGCCCCAGGTGCGCGCGATTGCCTCCACCGCCCTGTCGTCGATCAGCGGGTTCGCCTTCCCCGACTCCACCGTGGCTGGCGACATGGCGGCAGCCGGGCTCCTGTCCGCCGACATCAAGCGCTTCCTCGAGCGTCCGATGGAACCCATTCGCACCCCCTCGACCTACGAGGCGCCCCCGGGCGCCCCGATCGGCGACTATCCGAACGACTGGCTCGCGGCGCCGTCCTGGGTGATTCGCTAGGTGGCCACGGCACTCGAAAAGGCGCATACTCGACGCAGGAGGGACGTATGACTCTGGTTTCACTCGTTCTCCCGGCACTCGTCGGCGGTCTCCTGCTTGCGGGCGTCCTGGTGTGCCTCAACCGGCGTCCTTCATCGGGCGTGGTCACGCGTTCGCCGCTCGAACCGATGTCGCCAGATCTGATCAACATGGCCCATATCCGGATCGCCGGACTCGGTGGCCTGGGCATGCTCGGCGCCGTCGTCGTCACCGCACTGGCGCTGCCGGAAATCGGTGTCGCACTGGCGGCCAGTGTAGGGATCGGCGCGGCGATCGGCGCTGGACTGGTCGCTTATCGGTCGCGATCGACGGCGGCTGGCGCAGGTGGACAGAACGGCGAGCCTCCGAGCCTGCTCGCGCTCGAGGATCGCGCGGCGCGCGTCGCCCCGCGCACGACACACGACGCGCCGCGCGCGCCGCTGGCCGTCACCGCGTAAGATCAGTTATCGGCGAATCGTCAGCAATCGTGCGTTCGAGGTCCCGTTGGGCAACGCCCTCGGACGAATCAGACGACGAACCCGCCGCTGACGTTGATCGACTGGCCGGTCACGAATCCCGTTTCTTCCGTACACAGAAGCGCGGCGACGCGCGCCACGTCTTCAACAGTGCCGAGGCGGCCGAGCGGGTGGCGTTGGAGCGCGCGCGCGCGCACCTCGGGATCGCCAAGATGCGTCGCGGTCATGTCGGTCTCGACATAGCCCGGCGCGACGGCATTGACTCTGATGCGGCGCGGCGCCAGCTCCAACGCCCAGTTCCTCGTGAGCGCATCGATGCCCGCTTTGGTCGCGCCATAAAGGCTTCGCCCGCCGGCGATAGCGACGCGGGCGGCCGTCGACGACACGTTCACGATGCGCGCGCCGTCGCTGAGCCTGGGCAGGAGCGCCTGCGTCAGCCAGAAGACCCCTCGCAGGTTCACGTTCAGGATCTCGTCCAGCGTCGCTTCGGCTGTGGCGCCGAGCGGCGTCGGTTTCCACACGCCTGCGTTGTTGACGAGGATATCGACACGGTCCGCGTCGAGTCGCGCGATGGCGGCCGAAATGGCCGCCGGCGACCCGAGGTCGGCTTCGAGGAGGGCCCCCGGCTGGGCCAAGCCGGCCAGGGTCTCTTGCGCCGCCGCACGGTTGCGACCATAGTGGACGATGACGTGCGCGCCTTGGGCATCCAGCTCCTGGCAGATGGCGCGGCCGATCCCGCGTCCACCGCCGGTGACCATCGCGACCTGGCCGCTAAGGCGATCTCCCATACGATCGAATCTATCAACCAATGGTCTCGTTCACAAAAATCGGCAAGCAGTACGGAAAGCAGATCCTCTTCGTCGACGCGTCCTTTCAGCTCAATCCCGGTGAAAAGGTCGGCCTTGTCGGGCCCAACGGGTCCGGCAAGACGACGCTCTTCCGGATGATCGTCGGCGAGGAAGGTCCAGACGAAGGGGACGTCTCCGTCCCGAAGAAGCTCACCATCGGCTACTTCAAGCAGGACGTCGAGGAGATGGCCGGCCGCTCTGTGCTCGACGAGACGATCGCCGGCAGCGGCCGCGCCGGGCAGCTCCATCACGAGCTCGAGGCGCTGAATCACGCGATGGCCGATCCCGATCGCGCCGCCGAGATGGAGAAAATCCTCGAGCGCTTCGGCGAAGTGCAGGAGGAATACGAGCATCTCGGCGGCTACGCGCTCGAAGCGCAGGCGCGCGAGGTGCTGCACGGCCTCGGCTTCGAGGACGAGCGCGTCGACGGCGACGTCGGGCACCTGTCCGGCGGCTGGAAGATGCGCGTCGCGATGGCGCGCGTACTGCTGATGAAGCCGGACGTCCTGCTGATGGACGAGCCGACCAACCACCTCGACATCGAGTCGATCATCTGGCTCGAGGCCTTCCTGAAGTCGCTGCCGGGCTCCCTGCTGATGACCTCGCACGACCGGGAGTTCATGAACCGGATCGTCGGCCGGATCGCCGAGATCGACGACGGCGAGATCACCGTCTATTCCGGCAACTACGACTTCTACGAGCGCGAGCGCGCCATTCGCGATGCCAATCGCGAGGCCGCGTATGCCCGCCAGCAGGCGATGCTCGCCAAGGAGCAGCGTTTTATCGAACGCTTCGCCGCGCACGCCGCCAAGGCAGCCCAGGTGCAGAGTCGAGTCAAGGCCCTGGAGAAGATCGAGAAGGTCGAACTGCCGAAGAAGCGGCGGATCGTCACGTTCGACTTCCGCCAACCGCCGCGCTCCGGCGATCAGGTCGCGACGCTCGAAGGCGTCACCAAGCGCTATGGCAGCCGCACCGTGCACGACGGCGTCAACCTGAACATCCGCCGCGGCGAGCGCTGGTGCGTCATGGGCCGGAACGGCGCCGGGAAGTCGACGCTCTTGAAGATGGTCGCTGGCGCGCTGGCGCCGGACGAAGGCACGGTCACGCTCGGCGCGTCGCTGGCGATGGGCTACTTCGCGCAGCAGTCGCTGGACATTCTCGATCCGGATCTCACGATCGAGGAGCAGCTGCAGAAGGACTTCTCGCACGAGTCGATCGGTGTGCTGCGCAGCCTCGCCGGCGCCTTTCAGTTCTCGGGCGAGGACATCGACAAGAAGATCCGGATGCTCTCAGGCGGCGAGAAGACGCGCCTGGTGATGGCGCGCATGCTGCTCAATCCGCCGAATTTCCTCGTCCTCGACGAGCCGACCAACCACCTCGATCTGGCGACCAAGGAGATGCTGCTCGAGGCGCTGCACGACTTCGAAGGCACGATGCTGTTCGTGTCCCACGACCGCGCGTTCCTGAAGGGCCTGAGCAATCGCGTGCTGGAGCTCGGCGGCGAGTCAGGGACCGAGGCGCAGCCGCACGCCTATCCCGGCACCTATGAGGAGTACGTCGCCCGGACGGGCCACGAAGCGCCGGGCGTTCACCGCTGATTGATGGCCGAGGCCGGCGGCTTTTCCGGTACCGCTCGCCCGCCGCAGTATCATGCCGGCGATGGAGCCGCTCCTGAGCCACGAAGTCACCGGCACCCGCGTCGGGCACCTTCCCGTGCACGACCTGATCGACATCTGGACCGCCGTCAGCAGTGGCGTCGTCAAGCACGGCTTCGGCATCGAATACCGCGACCTCGAGCCGCCACGGACCGGCATCTTCGACGGCTTGAGGATTGTCATCGACCCCGACGTCGGCTTCGAGATGCAGTGCTTCCTGCTGCTGCACCTGTTCGGCCACTCAGTGCAGTGGGTAGCGCCGTCGATCGAGCACAAGCTCGAGGCGCTGCAGCACACCTCCGACAAGGCGGAGTTCATGAAGGTGCTGCAGGCCTACGAGATGGAAGCGGCCCGCTACGCGCTGCAGTTGCTGCACGAGCGCGGCGTGACCAACCAGGATCGCTGGTTCTCAGACTTCGTCCACACCGACTGGCACTACGTGGAACGCTACTACCAGGAAGACGCGCTGCCGCCGTGGTCCGAGTGCGTCGTCAGCGGCGGCGCGCTGATTGCGCCGCAGCCGATCCCGCCGCTGACACTCCGGCAGGTGGACGTGCGGTTCGCGTTCTGAGACCGGCGGCTCACGTCAACCGGCGCAGCGTCACATACAGCGGCCCGACGCCGATGATCGCCAGCATCGGGTAAGTGATGCGCCCGGGCCGGTTGATCGCTTCCCAGCGCACCTGCTCTCCAGGCTTCACATCGAACTCCACCGTCTTCCACACCAGCGTGTTGCTGACCCGCAGCCGGTGCCGCCCTGGGTGCACGTCGCGCGCGAACACGTGGCCGAACATCAGGTCGCCGAGCTTTTCGCCGTCCAGCCACACCACCAGCTGGCGCTGCTGGATGTCCTCCGCACTGGTGCGGGCGATCGTCACCGACGAGGGCTGCATCTCGAAGACGCGATGCCAGTACTTCGCGTCGTCGAGCTTGGTGGCTGGCGCTTTCTCGGCCGTTCCCACGGGCACGGCTCAATCTTATCCGAGGGGTTCCGTGTCGCCCGCCGAACACGGATTGCCTACGCGGTGACCTCCGCCAGCAGCGGAAAGTGATCCGATGCTTCATTGGCGGGCGGCGTCCGGATCACCTCGCAGCGTGTCACGCGCGGCTGATCGGCGGAAGGCACGAACACGTAGTCGAGGCGTACCTGCGGACCTGAGGTCGGTAGGGTCAAGCCGGGATCGGCGGGATGAGTGGCGCGGAAGACGTCTACGTAGCCGGCGTCCAGCATGAGCTGGATCGTGCGCCAGCGGATCCGGCCGCCGCTCAGCCACATCGTTGCCCGTACCTTTTGCGGCAGGGCGGCCACGTCGAGCAGCTCTCCGGGAGCGACCGTATTGAAATCACCGGCGACCATGTGAAAACCGCGCTGCTCGCGCGCAATCGCCGCAATGAGCGCGCGCAGCTCGATCGAGCGCCGGCGCTCGGTCAACGCCGCAAACACTGCGCTCAGGTGGACCCCGAAGATGCGGACCGGCAGCCCCGCCGGCACCAGCTCGAGGAACGCATGACGCGACAGGCGCGGGCGATGCCACGAGTGGCTGGCGATCGGCACGCGGCTCATGAAGCCGAGCGACAGCTTCGCCATCGCGGCGCAGTGCCGCATGCCGGCTCCGTCGGCGAGCGCGCGCACGACGGCCGGGTTGGTCGCCTCCTGGAAGATGACGATGTCGGGCTGAAGCGGACGGATGACGGCCAGCAGCGCGTCCTCGCGCCCGGCGCCTCCCCGGCGGATGTTGTAGGTCAGGAGCCGCAGCGTCAGTCGGCCTTCTCCACGAGAGTCAGGTAGGGCTGGCCAAGCAACTCGCCGCGAAAATACATCACGAAGTCGCGCGTCGCCTGGATGTTGACCGGCCGCCGCACCATCGCCATCAGCTGCTCGCGCAGCGGCACCAGGTCCGGTGCGATGTCGCGATCCTGATCGCTGAGCGGACGTGTGTGCACACCGGGTACGAAGAAGCCGTCGAAGATGAAGTAGTCGAGCGCGCGCTCGCCGACGAGCGTCAGATCGAGATCGCTCGTCCCCGGGCCGCCGGCATCGAACGCCTCGCCGTCCTTCCAGCGACGGCCGGTCACTGAGCTGCCTCGCAGCACGACGCCGGTGTTTTCGGGGATCGTCTGCCGCACGATCTCGACGAACGCGTCGAGCTTCGCCGCGTCGCCGTCGAACGCGAGACGGATGACGTTGTGGCGCTTCTCCGTCTCGGTGAGCTCATGCGCGGCGTCCGCTTCGGACATCACGGACCCGTCTAAAGCAAATCGCCTGCCTGCCGCCATCCCGACCACGGCAAGCGCGGCCACTGCGGCCGCCGGCGTCGCCGAATCCCCCGCGCCACGCCCGCGCGCAACGCGCGGACGATCCGCATCAGTCCTCGCGGAGCGCGACGGTCGGCGCCACGCGCGACGCGCGCCAGGCGGGAATGCAGCTGGCGGCGGTCGTGATGAAGGCCAGCAGCGTCAGCGACGCCGCCAGCGTCGGCACGTCGGCGGGTTGAAGTCCGTAGAGAAGGGCCGACGCCAGGTGGGCGCCGGGAATCGCCGCCGCGAGCCCGACCGCGGCGCCGGCCGCCAGCAGCACCAGCGCTTCACGCACGATCATGCCGACCACGGCGCGGCGATCGGCCCCGAGCGCCATCCGGATGCCGATCTCGACCTTCCGTCGGGCGACCGTATACGCCATCACGCCGTAGAGGCCGATCGCCGCAATGAGGACGGCCAGCGCGCCGAAGAACCCCGACAGCGTCGCCATCAACCGGTCGCGGACGAGTGTCGCCGCGACGATCGACGCCATCGACTGGTAACGCACGACGATCGAGCCGTTCAGTTCCAGAAGCGCGCGCGTGGCGGCGGCGCTCACCGCCGTCAGCCCCGTCGTGGCGCGGATCACCACATCGGACGAGCCATCGAACTCCTTGTCCTGGGCGCCATCCATGACCGCGAGCGGCGTGAACGGCTCGCGTAGATCCCCGTATTTCGAGTCCTTGACGACACCGACAACCCGGATCGGCGGCCGCGCCACACCGACGTCCTCGACGATCTGGAAGGTCTGTCCGACCGCCCCGTGCGGGAAAAAGCTGCGAGCGAACGACTCGGTCACGACCGCGACGAGCGGCGATTCCGGCGTGTCGTGGTCGTCGAAGTCGCGGCCGGCGACGAGCGGCGTTCGCAGCACGTCGAAGTAGCCGGGTGTCACCGAGTTGAAGTTGACGTTGGTCTGCTGCTCGGCGCCTCCGACGACGACGTGCTGGTTCCAGGAGTTGCCGGCGAGCGGCGCGTCGGACGCGCGGGCCGCGCCAGTCACGCCCGGCAGCGCGCGCAGTCGCTCGACGATCTGGCGCTCGAAGGCCCCACGCGCCGGCTCGGGAATGCCGGCCTTCCGATAGTCCACAGAGGCCACGAGCACGCCGTCCGTCCGGAACCCGGGATCGACGTGCGTGAGCTTCCACAGGCTGCGCACGAACAGCAGCGCGCCGATGACCATCATCAGCGAGAGCGCCACCTGCGCCACGACGAGCAGGCGGCGGAGGCCGAAACGCTCCCGGCTGTCGGTCACCGAGCGGCTCGACGCCTTGATCGCCGTATTCGGGGACGTGCGCGTCGCGCGGATGGCCGGCACGAGGCCGAATGCCAGCGCGGCGGCCGCGGCGACCACTGCTGCGAAGCCGAACGCTTTCGCGTTCAGTTCGACGTCGACGAAGACGCGCGTGCTGTCGGAGTCGAGAAAAGACACGAGCGCGCGGCTAAACCACTGCGCGGCCAGCAGCCCCGCCGCGGCGCCGAGTCCGGCGATCAGCAGGCTCTCCGAGACCATCTGCCGGATGATGCGCGGCCGCGACGCGCCGATCGCCAGCCGCACCGCAATCTCACGCTCGCGCGCCGTCGCGCGCGCCAGCATCAGGTTGGCCAGATTCGCGCAGGCAATGAGCAGGACGATCCCGGTCAGCGCCAGCAGCACGCCGAGGGAATCGGCGTAGTTGGCGCGCAGGCTCGAGAATCCGGTCGACGCCGGCAGTGTGCCGATCTCGAAGGTCTGATAGTCCCGGGCCGTCGACGGGTCGTAGTTGGCGGGGGTGGTGTCGCGAAAGATCCCGGCGGAGATCGTGCGCAGCTGCGCCGCGGCCTGCTCCCGGTTGACGCCTGGCTTCAACCGCCCGAACACGCCAAGGAACCAGAAGTCGGGCCGCTTCAGGCGCGGCCTCGGGCTGAACACCGCGTCGGCGCAGAGCGGCATCGCCACGTCGAAGCTGCGCCCGACTTGGGTACCGAAGAACGACGCGGGCGTCACGCCGATGATGTCTACGGCACGCCCGTCGAGCACGATCGATCGTCCGACGGCTGACGGATCGCCGCCGTACTCGCGCTGCCAGAACGCGTCGCTGATCACGGCGCCGGGCGTGCCGCAGCCGGGCCGGTCGTCAGCAGCCGTGAAGACCCGTCCGACCCGCGCCGCAACGCCCAGCGTGCTGAAATAGCCGCCGCTGACATAGAGACCCTGCACCGGCCGCGACTCGCCCGCCGGCGCGAGGTCCCATTGCGTGGTGGTCCACGCCAGCACGCCGGAGAAGACCCGCTGGTCGGCCTGGATGCGCTCCCACACCAGGTTGGAGAAGTTCGGACGGCTGCCGTTGAACGAGCCCATGCGGCCGTGCTTGGCGTTGAGGATCTTGAGCTCGAGCAGCTGGTCCGGATGCGAGACCGGCAGCGTGCGCAGGTTGACGGCCTCGATCAGCTGAAAAATGGCGGTGTTGGCGCCGGTCCCGAGCGCGAGCGTCAGAATCGTCACGAGCGCGAAGGTCGGGTTGCGACGGAGCACGCGCGCGCCGTAGCGCAGGTCCTGCCACAGCGTTTCCAGGAAGCCGAGCGAATTCATCTCGTAGATCTCCTCGCGGATGCGCGTGACACTCCCCAGCTTGCGATGGGCGGCCGTGCGCGCCGCGTCGGGCGTCATGCCGCGCGCGAGGTTGTCGGCGGTCTCTTCCGCCAGGTAGGCGTCGAGCTCGCCGCGCCGTTCGTCGTCCCAGTACCGCCGGTGCAGCGCGCGGAGGATCCGCATGGCTTGTTATTCAGACGCGGGCCGCAGGATTCGGTTGACGGCGCGCACCAACTCGTCCCAGCGCGTCGTCTGCGCGTCGAGCTGCTGACGCCCCTTCGGCGTGAGGCGGTAATAGCGCGCGCGCCGGTTGTTCTCGGACGTGCCCCAGAACGACGCGATCCAGCCGCGGTCCTCAAGGCGGTGGAGCGCCGGGTAGAGCGATCCGTGCTCGACCTGAAGAACATCTTCCGAACGATGCTCGATGGCGTGCGCGATCGTGTGCCCGTGCGCCGGTCCGAGCGCCAGCGTCTTGAGCACCAGCACGTCGAGCGTGCCCTGCAGCATGTCCCCCTGGATCGCGGGCGTGCCGCGTTTGGGCATGCTCAGGAAGATAATCTAGGGGAGTGAGCGTGTCAAACGGGGCTCACGCGACGGTGCCAAGGGTGCTAAAGGTGCCAAGGGTGCGAAGGGTGCTGGTGCCAGGGGTGCTGGGTGCCAACGGTGCTGCTCCACCCGGAACCCCAGCACCCCGCACCGCTAGCGCCCTGGACCGCTAGCACCCGCACTGCTAGCACCTGCACCCTAGCACCTGCACCGCTAGCACCTGCACCGCTTAGCACCCGCACCGCTAGCACCTTTGGCACCCTTTGCACCCTTGGCACCGCTCGCGCGCGGCCTATTTCGTGCGCGCGAGCAGCTGGTCGCAGCCGCGCGCGGTCAGCGCCATCATCGTCAATGTCGGGTGCTTGTCGCCCGTCGAGGGAAAGGCGTTGCCGCCAAACACGAACAGGTTCGGAACGTCGTGCGTCCGGCAGTAGGAGTCGAGCACGCCGTCCTTCGGGCTGACGCTCATCCGCGCCGTGCCGCACTCGTGGATCGAACTGCTCAGCGGACGGCGGCGTGGCGGCCGCGGTGGCGGCGCGGCGGCGGCCGGAGCCGCGGGTGGACGCGCGTCCGGCGCGCCGGGGCCGCCGGGGAATCCCGCCGGCGCCACCGGGCCAGGCATCAATTCCCCGCCGGCCTTGCGAAACAGCTCTTCGGCCTTCTGTTGAAAGTCCTCGATCAGCTTGTAGTCGTTGTCGCTGTGCGTGAAGTGGATGCGCAGCACGGGAATCCCCCACGCGTCCTTCACCTCCGGATCGAGCTCGACGAAGTTCTCCTTGCGCGCCAGCATCTCGGCACCCGCATTCCAGACCCGCGCCTGCGCCACGTAGCGGCTCTTGATCTCCTGCTTCCACTCGGACCCGTAGCCCGGAAGGTTGGCCGCAAACGCGGGGAACTCTGACTGGCCGCCGGTCGCGTTCATCACGTAGCCGCGGATGAACTCCTGGCGCTGCGTCTTCGCGTCGATGTTCTGAAAGTTGGGAATCGTGATCCCCGCCTGCTTGCCATCGTCGAGGCGCGTCGGCCCGCCCTTCAGTTTCGGCAGGATGCCGCTGACGCCACCGCCGCCCACCTGGTCCATCATGTAGTAGCCGAGCAGCCCGCTCGAGTTGGCGAGCCCCCCCTTCGCCGACAGCAGCAGCAGCCGCGTGTTCTCCAGCGTCGACGCCGCCAGGATGATCCACTTCGCGTCGACGTCGACCGATTTGCGGGTGGCGCGCTCGAGATAGGTGACGCCCTGCGCTCGATTCTCAGCGTTCGTGCGCACGCGCGCGACGATGCTATCGGTGCGGATCTCGAGCTTGCCGGTGGCGAGCGCCGGCGGCAGGGTGACGGCAATGGGATTGAACATGGCGCCGACGTCGCAGCCGTTGACGCAGTTGCCGCAGTAGTGACAGGCCGGGCGCCCGTTGTGCGGCTGCGTCAACTGCGAGAGGCGCCGGTGCGTCGACGGCCAGCCGAGCGACGCACAGGCGGCCGTCAAAATCGTCTCCGCGCAGTTGAGCGGCATCGGCGGCAGGAACACGCCATCGGGAAACTGCGGCCACCCTTCTCGCGCGCCGCTGACGCCGACGAATGACTCGACACGGTCGTAGTACGGCTTCATGTCGCCGTACGAGACGGCCCAGTCCATGCCGTAACCGTCGCGCGACGCCGCCTTGAACTCGTAGTCGGCCATGCGATCCGTGGCGCGCGCCCAGTGCAGCGTGCGGCCGCCCAGCACGCGTGAGCGCCCCCACCGATACGTCGTCTCCGGCGACGTGGTGTACGGGTTCTCCACGTCGTCGATCATGATCTTGTAGTTGCGCTCGCTGCCCGAGTAGCGGCGCATCAGCCCCGGTTCGCCGTTGCCGCGATAGTCGAGTTCGTAGGAAAAGCGATGATGGAAGTCCTTCGCCGGATCGACGGCCGCGCCGGCTTCGAGCATCAGGACGTCGAGGCCCTGCTTCGTCAACTCGAGCGCCGCCCAGCCGCCGCACGCGCCGGACCCGACGATGATCGCGTCGTAGGTCTTCACAGTGTGCGGTGCTCCGGATGATCGCAGGCCGGGAACGCGACGTTGAACGAGTTGCCGCGGTAGTCGAGGCACTCGATCAGCCCCTGGCGGGACGTGTAGAACGCGAAGGTGTTCTGCTGCTTGACGAGGCGATACGCGAAATACGCCTGGTGCGTCGCGTCGCGGTCGTGCTCCGGACGGGCCATCGCGGCAACCAGCGCGTCGCGGCCGGCCGCGTCGGCGCTGTGGAAGCCGATGTCGCGGAGCGTCTGCATCGCGCGCCGCCACTGGCGTGCGAGGGTCGCGTCGACCCTCTCGGAGGCCTGCAGCAGGAAGTCGATGAAATGCGCGCAGCGCGCCTCGCGCGCGCCTGGTGTGTCGTCGGTCGGAATCAGGATCGCGGTCAACGCCGCGAGCGCCGCGAAGTCGTCCTGGTCGAAGAACTTCGGCTGGTAGTCCTTGAGCAGTCCGGGATCGGGCGGCGCATAGTGCTGATCGTGCGCCTGCGCGTGCAGCCAGGGCGCGAGGAAGTCGGCCGCGCCCGGGAGCGCCGCGGCCGCCGCCGCCAGTCGTAGGAATCTTCGTCGCGTTGAATCCACGCGGAGAATGTACACTCGCGCAGCCATGCTTTCCACGTTCATTCGCCTGTCGGCTCTCGCCGTCGCGACCGCGCTCTCTGCGGCTCAGCAGCAGCCACCGGCGCCCCCGCCGATCACGCTCGGGCCAGGCCTGCGTGAGGTGCCCGACTATCGCGCTGTCTCGATTGAGCCGCCCGCGCCGCAGGTGCCAGACGGCTTCACGCCGATTTTCAACGGCAGGGACCTGACCGGCTGGCACATTAGCAAGGAGGCCCGCCACGGCGTGCAGCCCGACTTTCACGTGTCGCAGGGGATGATCCTCGGCACCCAGAAGCCGCTCGGCAGCGGCGGGCTGTTGTTGACGGACAAGAAGTACAAGAACTTCGAGCTCTACTTCGAGGCGAAGCCGGACTGGGGCTGCGACAGCGGCGTCTTCTTTCGCACGACTGAAACCGGCGTCGCCTATCAGATCACGATGGACTACCTGCCGGGCGGCAGCATGGGGCGGATGATCGGTGAAGGGGGATTTCAGACCGGGCCGGCCCGGGCGGCCACGCCGCCAACCGCGCCGGCCGCTCCATCGGCGCCGCCGCCGGCGACGCCGATGGCGTCGAACGACGCCGGCATGAAGGCGTGGAAGCCCTTCGACTGGAACACCGTGCGCATCCGCGTCGAGGGCGAGGTGCCGCACGCGACGGTCTGGATCAACGGCATACAGATCAGTGACGCGATCGACACCGAGAACCACGCGCTCGGCGGGATGATCGAAGGACCCATCGCGATCCAGATTCACGGCGGCCCGGTGCGCTGGCAGCCCGGCGGCTTCTGGCGGTGGCGGAACATCGGCATCAAGGTTCTGTAGCGCAAGCCCTTGGGCCTGCCTCCCGATCAAGGTTTCCGTTGCGCAAGCCGTTGGCCTGCCTCCCGATCAAGACTCTGTAGTGCAGGCCCTCGGGCCTGCCTCCCGATCAAGACCCTGTAGCGCAGGCCCTCGCGCCTGCCTCCCGATTAAGGTTCTGTAGGGCGAGCCCTTGGGCCTGCCCCCCGATCAAGGTCCTGTAGCGCGGGCCCTCGGGCCGGCCTCCCGATCAAGGTCCTGTAGCGCAGGCCCTCGCGCCTGCCGCCCGATCAAGACCCTGTAGCGCGGGCCCTTGGGCCTGCCTCCAGCCGTCGGCTTTCAGCTGCCGGCTTCCAGCGGTAATCTCGCGTGATGACGGCACTGCCCGACGAACTGCGATCCCTGCACGAGGCCTATGACGCCAACGAACGCACGGCGCGCGAACTCGTCGCGAGCCTCACCGAAGCGCACGGCACGTGGCATCCCGCGCCAGGTTCATGGAGCGTGGCCGAATGCCTCGACCATCTGGCGTTCAGCAATCGCGTCTACATCGCCGCGATGCAGCCCCCGGCGGCCCAGGCGCGCGTCGCGGGCCGCATGCGGCGTCGGTCGGCGCTGCCGGGTGTCCTGGGCGGCTGGTTCGTGAAATCGCTCGAGCCGCCGGTCACGCGCAGGATGCGCGCGCCACGGACGATCGTGCCGCGGCCCTCACCGCGGCTCGCCGATGCGGCGTCCACGTTTTTCGCATCGCACGACCAGGTCGTGCAGTTCCTTCGCGTCTACGCTGACATCGATCTCGCCGCCACGCGCTTCCCGAACCCGTTCATCCGCGCAATCCGCTTCAGCCTCGCGACCGGCGTACACGTGCTCGCCGCGCACGAGCGCCGGCACCTGTGGCAGGCGTCGAACGTGGCGCGACTGGCGGGTCGCGAAGGGCGGGGTGCGGGGACTACTCCGATCGCAGCGCGATGAGCGGCTCGATGCGCGTCGCCCGGCGCGCCGGCACGTAGGCGGCGATGAGCGCCACCGCAAGCATGATGGCCGCAGCCAACCCGATCGGCAGGATCCCGCCCGAGGGTAGGTTCTCGAGGAGGCTCGCCGCGAGGCGCCTGCCCCAGAATCCGACTGGCGCGCCAAATGCCAGGCCGCCAAGGACCAGCCACCCGGCGCTCGCCAGCACCATCCGGATCACCTCGCCACGAGCGGCGCCGAGCGCGACGCGGATCCCGATCTCCTTCGTGCGCCGCGTGACCGTGTAGGCCAGCAATCCGTACAGGCCGATCGCCGCAAGCAGCGCACCGACGCCTCCGAAGAATCCCGACAGGGTCGCCATCAGCCGCTCCGGGATGATCGATGCGTCGACCTGCTCGGCCAGCGTCGTCACCTGCAGCGCCGAGCCGGCGCCGAGCGCCTCCTCGACGACTCGCCGCGCCGCGGCCGCGATGGCCGTCGGCGGCACGGCCGTCCGAAGCGACACCGTCGTCGTGCCTCTCGACATCGGCGCGAAGACATACGCAATCATCCGCGCCGCCACGTGGATATCCGAGTACTTCGCGTCTCCCACCACACCGACGACCTCGTACGGATCGCGCTCGTTCTCGAGCCAGATGCGGCGGCCCACCGGGTCGCGGCCGGCGAAATACTGCCGCGCCAGCGCCTGGTTGACGATGACGCGGCGCGGCTGGTCGCCGTCGGTGTCGCGAAAGTCACGCCCCGCCAGGACGGGCGTGCCGTAGGTGGCGAAATAATCCGGCGAGGCCCAATTGAGCGCAACTCGTGACCGATTCGCCACGGGCTCGTCGTAGCCTTCGGCACGAAGGAACCGGCTGGCTGCCCCGAGCGCCAGTGGCGTCGTGCCGCTGGTCGCGACGGCGCGCACGCCGGGGATGGCCCGCAGGCGCGGTACGAGTTGCCGGTAGAGCGCCGCCAGTTGCTGGCGCGTTTGCGCGCGGGAGGTGTTCACCGACATCAGCAGCACGCCGTCGCGCTCGAACCCGAGGCTCGCGCCGCGCAGTTGACGCAAGTGGCTCATGTACAGCTGCGCCACGCTCAGCAGCGCCAGCGAGATCGCAACCTGCGCCACCACCAGTCCGCTGCCGAACAGCCGAC
>DASXLB010000073.1 GCA_036496585.1 Vicinamibacterales bacterium | reverse complement strand
CGGCCTCCGCGTCGTCAGCACCTTCCGCTGCACCGACGACGAGGCGCGCGACGCGGCCGCCGCCCCGGGCGACCGCCTGACCGTCGCCTGCGGCACCCACCGCGACGAAGCCTGGGAGATCGTCGCGCGCCCTGGACCGTCGCTCGACGACCGCTGCAGCGCCACCGCCACCCGCAAGCTCGTCGACACCGCCGTCACCCTCGACCGCTATCGCCGCGAGGAACGCCAGCGCGCCGCGCTCTGGCCGGCCGAGAGCCTCGAAACCGACGGCGGCCTCTGGATCTCCGAACAGATGACCGAACTCCTCCGGATCGCCCGGCGCGTCGCCACCGCGCCGGTCAGCGTGCTGCTCACCGGCGAAACCGGCACCGGCAAGGAAGTGCTGGCCCGCGCCATCCACCGCGCCTCCGGCCGCGGCCACAAGCCGTTCGTGCCGTTCAACTGCACCGCGGTGCCGCGCGACATGCTCGAAAGCCAGCTGTTCGGCTACCGCAAGGGCGCGTTCACCGGCGCCCAGCAGGCGTTCGACGGCGTGATCCGCGCCGCCGCCGGCGGCACGCTGTTCCTCGACGAGATCGCCGAGATCGGCCTCGACCTCCAGCCCAAGCTGCTGCGCTTCCTGGAAACGCACGAAGTCCACGGCCTCGGCGAGGCGCAGCCGGCCGCCGCCGACGTCCGCGTCATCGCCGCCACCAACGCCGACCTCGAGTCGCTGGTCGCCGAAGGGCGGTTTCGTGAGGATCTCTTCTACCGCCTGAACGTCGTCCGGCTGCGGCTGCCGCCGCTGCGCGAGCGACGCGAGGAGATTCCGCCGCTCGTCGACCACTACCTGCGCACCCTCGCCGAACAGCAGAAGAAGGGGCGGCTGACGCTCGACGACGAGACCCTGGAGTACCTGCTGCTCTTCCGCTGGCCGGGCAACGTGCGCCAGCTGGTGAACGAAGTCAGCCGGCTCGTCGCCTACGCCGAACCGGACAGCACGATCACGCCGGCGCTGCTGTCGCCAGAGCTGCAGACGTCGCGGCGCACCGTGCGGGTGGACTCCGGCGACGAGCCGGAGATCCGGGTGCGGCTCGATCAGCCGCTCGGCGACGCCGTCGAGGCGATCGAGCAGACGATGGTGCGGCGCGCGCTCGAACGGGCGAACGGCAACTACGAGAACGCGGCCCGGCTCCTGGGCATCTCGCGCAAGGGACTGTTCCTCAAGCGGCGACGCTGGGGCATGCAGCGGCGCCAGGCGAGCTAGGAGCAGAGCAGTTCGCAGTTGGCGCGTTTGACGTCCCCCCGGTTCTGAGTAGCGTTTCGGTTTAGAGGCCGTGCAGTTGACGACACGTCACGAAGACGGCGAAAGTAACCGCCGGGCTCTAAACCAATCCGCGACTGAAGGTGGGGGGGACGTCAGTCTAACGGACTACACCGACCGCCATACCTAAGATAATAGTACCGGAGGCCGAGAATATTCCACCAATTACCCAGACGTGCATGGCGATCAGGCACAGTCCAAGCACGACAGCTACTATCCCGAACAGCCAGCCAGCACGCCGCACCGCCGCGACAGCGGCGACCTCGGACCAGCCCCTTGCTACCAATGTCCACTTCAAAATATTGCCACCATCTACGCTGGGCTCCGGTGCCAGACTCATAATCAACATCATGCTGTGGGCAACTGACGACCAGGACGCCAACTCCTTCGCAACCGAACCGGCTGGCGCGATGACGAATACCGCTACGCTCATGAGTAAGCACAGCAAATTGAAAATGGGACCACCCAGCGCGCGCAACCGGTGAGCGTTAGGCGAAGCCGCGTTATTGTCGTAGAGCGTATGTGGCATTTGCCTGACAGTAATGCGGATTTCACTCATAGGAGTGCCGGCAAAGCGAGCACTGAATATGTGGGCGAGCGGATGCCCGAAGTCCGCCAAAATCAAGAGAAACGTGGTGGCGAAGCCAATAAGCACGGCCGACCAGAAGCCACGACCAGGATGCCAATACAAGTCCAACCCAGCGGCCCCGGCCCAGATCGCAAGGACCAGTAAGGAGACTGTCGGCTTTATCCGTACTGGCGTGTTGAAGACTCTCAAGTTGATCATTTTAGTTACTGCAGACCCTTTGGAGGCTGTCCAAGGGTCTGCAGATCATTAGCAAGAACCGACGTCGAGGTCCGTAACCATCCTAAATCAAGGAACACCACGTATGGGTGGTGCGCGACTGAAGAATGAGAATCGCCATAGGGGCGCAAGCGAAACTGGCCCACCAGCCGGATTCACCAGGTCTTGCGTCTGGACTTCATTGAAGCGGCGTCCCGGTGTAAATGAGCCCTGTCTGGTCGGAAAAGAACGCTGGATGACACTCGTCTTTGGCGTCCTTCACCGAGAACGTGTAGCCTTCGCCGTCCGTCGACACCTGCACATCGAAGCCGTCCGGAACCGTCACGCCCTTCAATAGCGCGAGCGGGACATACTTGCCTCCAGCGGCAGACGATCGCGCCTCGGCGGTGTTGATCTGTCTGGCGGTGGTGATCCCCGCCCTCCGTCGCGCGATTTGCTCCGCGCTTGGGGCGGAGCCGCATTGAGCCTGTTTCGCCGGAACGAGCCCGTAACCGGCGAGGCTGGCGAGACCAATCGCAAAAGCGTATCGGACCATTCTGAACCTCCTGCTCTATCGACGATTTGACGACCGGACTGGCTGATTGGACGGAATTCCTGCGAAGCCGCTGGCAGCTCGTCAAATCCTGCACATTTTGCGGTCTGCCGCATCGAGGCGCACATGTGAAGTCGGCGCTGACGCCGGGTGTGGTCATGAACGAGCGCCTTCTAAAGCGGATCGGGACTCGCCGACTTCCCATCCGGTTCGACGATCGACAGCCGCGTCGGCTCGAGAGCCCCGATCGGCGGCCACAGGCATCCGATCAGGAAACCCATTCCAGTCTGCCAGACGATGAACAGTGCAGGGGTCGGGTTCGTCCCGGCGTGAGGCTCAGACAGGTATCCCAGCTGCTGGCCGGCGACGCCGAGCAGGCCGCCGCCAATCGTGCAGACGAGAAGCCGCCGGAGCGTGGGTTGAACGTGTGCGTAGAAAGCGAACGCCGCCGTCGACAGGACGAGGCCTCCGACGAAGCCGCCGGCGAAAAGAGGCGCGATGTCGGCGAGGCCGGTACGATTTCCGCCGGGGTGACCTATCACTTCGCCGGCCGCGATGATGAAGGCGAGCCAGAACGCCGCCCACGATATCGCGGTGAGACTGGCGGCCTTCAGGATCGATCGGTCCCGGTCAACGAGCCAGAAGTAACCAGCGAGAGCCACGCCAAACGCCGAAGGTGAAAGCCCCCTCTCAAGGGTACTGAACCGAGGCCAAGGCAGGGAGGAGACGGTCAACAACCCGCCGACGAGGCCCGCCAACGTCAATCCAAGGGTTCTTGCCGCTGGACCCGGGGCAGCCACGCACCGTCTTATCGGCGGGAACTGCCCAGGCCTCTTCCCATCTGAACCGGATCGCCGCCGACCCACGAATCAGTCTCGGCGGTCCGCTGCCTGCCGAGACGGGACCGGCGCCCACCTCGGCAGGCCGTCAACCTTTTCCATCCACTTCCCGTCCAAGCGGCATAGATATTCCCCACAATGTGGTTTAAATCGAAGGCGGCGCTCGGCGATTTCGAACAACTGGTCCTCCTCGGCGTGCTGCGGCTCGATGAGGCCGCCTACGGCGCGGCCATCCGCCAGGAAATCCACGCCCGCTCCGGCCGCGACGTCTCGATCAACGCGGTCTACACCACCCTCGATCGCCTCGAAGCCAAGGGGCTGCTGCGCTCGTGGACCAGCGAGCCGACCCCGCAGCGCGGCGGCCGCCGCCGCAAGTTCCACGCGCTGACCCCGGCCGGCGCCGCCGCCCTGCGCCAGGCCTACCGCGCCTTCACCGCCATGGCGAGCGGACTCGAACGCCGGCTGGGACGCCAATGACGCCGCCCCGGCTGGCTGAACGGCTCGCCGCGCTCCGGCTGCGCGGCGAGCGGCGCGAGTTCGTGCTCGGCGACCTGGCCGAGGAATTCGCCGCGCGCGCCGCGATCTCGCCGCGCGCGGCGCGGCGCTGGTACTGGCGCCAGGCCGTCGCCTGCCTGCGCGGCAGCGCCGGCCCCACCGTCCCGCCGCCGCTTTCCACCACCGGGAGAGACCCGCTCATGCGCACCCTGCTGACCGACCTCCGCCTCGCCTGCCGCGTCTTCCGTCGCGCCCCGTCGTTCGCCCTCGCCGTCGTCTCGGTGCTGGCGCTCGGCATCGGCGCCAACGTCGGCATCTTCAGCCTGGTCAACGCCGTGCTGCTGCGGCCGCTGCCGTTCGCCGAACCGGAGCGCCTCGTGCGCCTGTTCCACGTCCCGCCGCAGTCGGCCTTCCCAGGCATGACGACGTTCTCGCTGTCGCCGGCGAATTTCCTCGACTGGCAGCGCGACAGCCGCTCGTTCGCCGCGATGGCGGCCTACGGCTTCCGGCAGTTCACGATCGCCGGCGACAGCGGCCCTGAAGCGATCCGCGCGGTGCGCGCCGGCCCGGGTTTCTTCACGATCGTCGGCACGCAGCCGCAGCTCGGACGGACCTTCCTGCCCGAAGAATTCGATCCGGCGCGCGCGCAGGTCGTGATCCTCAGCGACGGATTCTGGCGAAGCCATTTCGGCGGCGCCGCCGGTGTCATCGGCCGGACGATCGCCTTCGACGGCGCGCCGTACACGATCGTCGGCGTGATGCCACGGACCTTCTCCGGCAACGGCTGGGCGGCGACGTCGATGCCGGTCTGGGTGCCGCTGGGGTGGACCGACACGGACCGCGCGGTCCGCGAGAACCACAACTACCAGGCCATCGCCCGCCTCGCGCCCGGCGCCACCCTCGCGCAGGCCCGCTCGGAGCTGGCGGTCATCTCGCGGCGGCTCGAGGCCGCCTATCCGTCTCAGAACGCCGGCTGGGGCGGCACCGCGATTCCGCTCCAGGAGCTGATCGTCGGCGACGTACGGACGTCGCTGCTCCTGCTGCTGGCGGCGGTGGCGCTCGTGCTGCTCATCGCCTGCGCCAACGCCGGCAACCTGATCCTGGCGCGCGCGATGGGACGCCGCAAGGAGATCGCCATCCGGGCGGCGCTCGGCGCGGGCCGGACCCGCGTCTTGCAGCACCTGCTCGTCGAGGCGCTCGTCCTGGCGCTCGCCGGCGGCGCGGCGGGGCTGCTGCTGGCCCAACTCGCGCTCGCGGCGGGAGCGTCGCTCCTCGCCGACCAGATCCCGCGCGCCGACGCCGCGTCGATCGACGCGCACGTGCTCCTGTTCATGATCGGCGTCTCGTGCCTCACCGGCCTCGTCGCCGGCGGCGTGCCGGCGCTGCAGGCCGGGCGCGCCGATCTGAACGAGACGCTGAAGGAAGGGGGCCGCAGCGGCGACGCCGGCGCCGGGCTCTTCACCCGCCGGGCGCTCGTCGTCGCGGAAGTGGCGCTGTCGCTGATGCTGCTGATGGCGGCCGGCGTCATGCTGCGCAGCCTGCACGCGCTGCGGTCGGTCGACGCGGGGTTCAACCCCGAACGGGTGCTGAAGCTCGACATCGGGCTGCAGGACGCGCGCTATCGCGAACCGGCGCAGAAGCGGGCGTTCTACGACGCGCTGCTCGAGCGGCTGCGGGCGCTGCCGGGCGCGGCCGCGGCCGGCTACTCCAACACGCTCCCGCTCACCGGCGGCGGCTCGGTCCAGCCGATCGTCGTCGAAGGGCGCGCCGAGCTGAAGCCGAGCGAGCAGCCGACGGTCGCGGTCCGCGAAACGAGCGCCGGCTACATGACGACGATGGAGATCCCGATCCTGCATGGACGCGACTTCGCCGCCGCCGACCGCGACGCCGTCCTGGTCAGCGCCTCGGCGGCCAGGCTGCTCTGGGGCAGCGGCAATCCGGTCGGCCAGCGGGTGACGCTGCCGCTCGACTCCCGCACACAGCTCATCGACGTCGTCGGCGTGGTCGGCGACGTGAAGGAGGCGCTGACCGAGAACGCGCCGCCGACTGTCTACTACTACCAGCGCGACCTGCCCTTCGGCGGCTTCTCGATCGCCATCCGCACCACCGGCGATCCCGACGCGCTCGCGAGGCCGGCGGTCGCCGCCGTCCACGCGATCGACGCGCAACTGCCGGTGCAGGCGGTGCGCTCGATGCACGACGTCATCGAGAGCTCGCTGGTCGGTGAACGCTTCCGGGCGCTGCTGCTGGAACTGTTCGCCGCCGCCGCGTTGACGCTGGCGTCGGTGGGCATCTACGGCGTGCTCTCGTATCTGGTCCGCAGCCGCCGCCGCGAGCTGGGCATTCGCACCGCGCTCGGCGCCGCGACGGGCGACGTGCTGCGGATGGTCGTCGTGGAAGGGATGAAGCCGGCGCTGGTCGGCATCGCGGCCGGCGCGGCCGGGTCTCTCCTGGCGGCGCGCCTGCTCGACCGGCTCGTGTTCGGCGTCGACGCCGGCGATCCACTGACGCTCGGCGTCGTCGCGGGCGGCCTGCTCGTCGTGTCGGCGGTCGCCTGCCTGGTCCCAGCCTGGCGCGCGGCGCGGCTGGATCCGGTGACCGTGCTGCGCGACTGACGCGAGCGGGCCTTGTCCGTCCAACCGCTACGACTCCTGTTGACGTCGCGCGGCTTGCACTGCCGCGGGGCGGCGGCGGCTTTGTGCCGCTCGGGAGGACAGCGTGAGCAAATTTCTGCGCACACTCGCACGCGTCACTACTCCACTAGCTCTGCTTGTTTTCGTCTCATTGCCCATGACGGCCGCGGCCGATCCCGTCAAGCTGGGCTCGCGGACGATCCTCCAGACCGGTGCGGCTCCTATGTCGCCCGGTGACACCAACGGCAGGTTGACGCTCTCCATCGGAGGCTTCGACCTGTTCGCCACGACGCTGATTTCCACGGCCGACATCGGCCGCACGCTGATCGAGGACGGCATGACCGACGCCGACTTCGCCAGCGTCGCCAGCCTGATGACGAACGGCCGGGCCAATTTCATCGGATACCTGTTCGGGCCGCCTCGAGGCGGGGGCGGCGGAGTGGATGCCGCCTCCGAAGCGGCGCTCTTCAATTTGCCGGCAGGGATGATCGATTTCGCCGGCTCCACAATCACGGCGCTGACGCTCACCATTCGAGATTTCTCGTCGACCCCCTCGATGGATCACCCGGGGTTCACGCAGCTCCACCTGGATGGGGACCTCGCCGTTCTCGGCACGCCTGGCGCGACGCCCACTCCAGAGCCGTCGACGCTTCTCCTGCTGGGCGCCGGGGCGGCCGGGCTGGTGCGCGCCCGCCGGCGGCTCGCGTAAAAGACGGATGCGGTCCGAGCGCCGCTGTCTCCAACCTGAAGATGCGAGCTCGAGGTCGCGCTCCATCTTCAGGCCTGCGGTGCTGTTCGCATCAGCGTCCGGAAGCAGCCTCCGCTTGGAGCCGCTCAGCGGATCTTCCCGCTCAGGCGATCGCGCAGGTCGCGCAGCCTGTCCTGCTGGCTGCCGAGCAGCGGCGCGCGCCGCGCCGCCAATTCGTACGACGCCGCCGCCGTCGTCCAATGCGCGCGCGCGTCGCGCGGGTCGCCCAGCCACGCCGACGCGTAGCCCAGACAGTATTCAATGTCGCCGCGCTCCCCTTCGAACCGCGGCTCCGGCGGCGACAGCTGCGCCGCCTCGCGCAGCAGCGGTGCCGCGGCGCGCGGCTGTTTCGAGGTGAAGAGCAGCATTTCCCCCTGCCGGAACATCACGGAGGAGAGCGCCCGACGCGCGCGGACGTCGTTGGGATCCGCGGCATAGGCGGCGCGGCGCAGCGCGATCGCACGCCGGTAGACCTCCTCGGCCTCGGCGGGGCGGTCCGCCCGCCGCAGCGTCGTCCCCAGATCGCTCAGGTCGTAGCCCAGGTCACTGGCGGCCTGCGTGTCGTGCGCGTCTTCGGCCACGAGCCGCTCGTCGATCTGCCGCGCCGCCTGGTAGCCGCGCAGCGCCTCGTCGACCCGGCCGACCAGCAGGCTCAGCGCCGCAAGATGCTTGTCGCAGAGCGCGACGTTCCGCGAGGCGTCACGGGTCGGCGCGCGCCGATCAATCTCCTCGAAGATGCCCAGCGCCTGGCGGAACGGCGGGACCGCTTCGTCGTACCGGTGTTCGTCGGCGAAATTGGCGCCGAGCTGGAACAGCGCGACCCCGTAGCCATGCCGCGCCGTCAGGTCGTCCGGATGCGCCTCCATCTCGGCACGGCGCAGCGACAGCGACCGCGAGATCAGAGGCCAGCGCTCCGGCGATTCGACGAGGAGTGACAGCGCGTCGAGTCCTTCCGCCAGCCGCGCGGTGACCTCCCGATTGCCCGGATCGGCCGAATGCAGCCGCTCCAGGCTGCCGACGGCCTTGCGGAAGCTGACGGCCCCGCCGACACGGTCGCCAAGGTTCGATTCGCCGGCTGCCGCCTGCGCCCGCCCCAGCTTCAGATAGCCCTGGGCGATCTGCAGCTGGAGGCCGGCGTCCGCCGCGCCGTCGCGCGACAGCCCGTCGAGATACTCGAGGCCGAGCCGGACGATCAACGCGCGCGGTTTGGTGGCGCCGGGCAGCCGCTCGATCGCGTCGTGCACGTCGAACACCATCGCGTTGGCGAGCTTGCGCAGCTGGTCGAATCGCTGCTCGGCGCGACGCGCGTTCGCCTGGGCTATCCGCGCCTCGCGCACGGTCGCCGCGACGCCCGTCGCGGTGACGAGCAGCACCAGACCCAGCATCGCGAGGCCCACCCGATGGCGGCGCGCGAATTTCCTGGCGCGATAGCTCCACGTTCCCTGCCGCGCGGTCACCGGGAACCCGTTCGCGTGCCGCCGGATGTCGTCGGCGAACTGCGCCACGGAGGCGTAGCGCCGATCCGGCTCCTTGCGCAGCGCCTTGAGCACGATGTGATCGAGATCGCCGTCGAGGCGACGCGCCAGCCGCGCGACCGACCCCTCACGCGCCCCGCCCAGCCGGGAGGCGGGAATCTCGACGTCACGACCGTCGACCCGCTCGGTCGCGGCGCGCGCCACGACCGCGCTCGGCCGCAGCGGCTCGTCCTCGTCGATGGCGCGATAGAGACCCGCCGGCGTGCGCGTGTCGCGCCGGTACGGCGAGTGCCCTGACAGCAGCTGGTAGAGCACGACCCCCAGGGAGTAGACGTCGGAGACCGTCGTCACCGCCTCGCCGCGGATCTGTTCCGGGCTCGCGTAGGCGAGCGTCATCGGCCGGTTCAGCGTGGCTTCGGTGTTCCCGTCGAGCGTCAGCAGCTTGGCGACGCCGAAATCCAGCAGCTTGGGCACCCCCTCGGGCGTGACCAGGATGTTGCGCGGTTTGATGTCGCGATGGACGATCAGCCGCTGATGCGCGTACTCGACCGCCGCGCAGACATCGAGGAACAAGGCCAGTCGCGCGCTGATGTTGAGGCGATGCGCGTCGCAATAGGCGCACAGGTCCACGCCTTCGACCAGCTCCATCGCCAGGTACGGCCGCCCCTCCTCCGTCGATCCGCCGTCGAGCAGACGGGCGATGTTGGGATGGTCGAGGCCGGCCAGGATCTGACGCTCGGTCCGGAACCGCTCCAGCAGCGCGCCGCGCTCCTCGACGCCGCTGCGAATCAGCTTGATCGCGACCTCCTGCTCGTACTGGCCGTCGGCGCGCCGGGCCCGATAGACGGTGCCCATGCCGCCGTGCCCGAGCTCGCCGATCAGCTCGAACGGCCCGATGCGGCGTCCGTCGAGCGGCGGTTCGGCGATCGCCGGCGGCCGCAGGCGCGCCATCGGCGTGTCGAGGAAGCAGTCGCCGTCCGGCGGCGTCGACGCCAGCAGGCTGGCCACCTCACGCCGCAGCTCCTCGTCGGCGCCGCAGCGGTCGGCGAGAACGGAGGCGCGCCCTTCGGGCTCGCGCGCGAGCACCGCCGCGTACACCGTCTTGACCTGCTCCCAGCGTTCCGGCGTCATGGCGTCGGCTATCCGCGATTGGGGGGGGCGTCCTGCAGCTGCCGGTGCAACCAGGCGCGCGCCATCGTCCAGTCCCGCGACACGGTGGCGGCCGAAATCCCGAGCACGTCCGACGTCTCGTCGATCGAGAGGCCGGTAAAGAACCGCAGTTCGACGATCCGGCTCTGGCGCGCGTCGATGCCTGCCAGCTCGCGCAGGGCCTCGTCGAGCCGCAGCAGGTCCACGTCCTGCCGCTGCGCCACGTTCTCGAGCTCCTCGATCGCGATCGGCGGCGTGCCGCCCCCGCGTTTCGCGGCGCGCTGGCCACGCGCGTAGTCGACGAGGATCTCGCGCATCAGCCGCGCCGCCACGCCGAAGAAGTGCGACCGGCTATGCAAGTCGGGAGGCTCGTGTCCGGCCAGCCGCACGTAGGCCTCATGGACCAGCGCCGTGCTCTGCAGGGTATGTCCCGGCTGCTCCTGCCGCAGGTAGTGGTGCGCCAGCGACCGGAGCTCCGTGTAGACGATCGGCACGAGCGTCTCGAGCGCACGTTCGTCTCCAGCGCGCCACCGCGCCAGCAGATCGGTCACCGAAGGGCCGCCGCGTCGAGACGTTGGCTGCATACAGGGTCGTATCGGCCAGCACTCCAGAGGGTCCTCGCACCATAGGCCGTCCATCCGCGCCTGTCAATTTTCGTCGTGCGGCTCGTGAGGGAATCCGCCGTCCCTTTTCGCATGAACAGGCGGGGGATCACATCCGTGGAGGACACGATGCGGGGACAAGGCGCGCTCGGACGTGCATACGCGGGGGCTCTTGCCATCATCCTGATGGCGAGCGGGGTGATGGCGCAGCCGACCATGACGACGGCGGTCGGACAGCGTGAGATGACGGCGATCGCCCGCGATCCGGTGAGTGGGGCGCTCTACTTCGCCGCGGATCGGCCCGGAACCATCTCCCGCGTCTCGAACGCGCCGGCCGGCGTGCTCATCGCCGGGACGCCCGGCGGGTCGCTGCAGGACGGCGTGCCCGCCGCTCAG
The DNA here is from genome assembly GCA_036496585.1 of Vicinamibacterales bacterium. Lineage (NCBI taxonomy): Bacteria > Pseudomonadati > Acidobacteriota > Vicinamibacteria > Vicinamibacterales > Vicinamibacterales bacterium. Next base: position 85,177 of record DASXLB010000073.1, on the reverse strand, counting down.
GCCGCGGTCTTTCCGGGGCGAAACGGCCTGGCCGTCGACGGCGCCGGCAACATCTTCTTCTCAGAGCCCGCGCTGCACCGCATCCGCCGCATCGACGCCGCGACCACCGTGATCACCACGATCGCGGGCACCGGCGAAACGGCGACCGATTCGAATTTCTTCGACGGCAGCAACGCGATCTACACGCCGCTCTCCGCGCCCGGTGCGCTCGCGTTCAACCCCGTGTCCGGGGATCTCTACGTCGCCGACGAAACGCTGGACATCGTCTACCGCATCACCGGCAACGGCGTGCCGATCACCGCGGGCAACGGCCTCCTCCACCGCGCCGTCGGCGGCAACCCGGCGAACACCTCCATCTACGTCGAGTACAACTGGTACAACCCCTTCGGCTACGCCGGCGACAACGGTCCGGCGCTCGACGCGAAGTTGAATCATCCGCGCGGCCTCGCCTTCGACGCCTCCGCCAACCTGTTCATCGCCGACACCGGCAACAATGCGGTCCGGCGCGTCGCCGCGAGCAACGGCTTCATCACGACGGTCGCCGGCACCGGCGTGCCCGGCTGGAGCGGCGACGGCGGTCCGGCGACGGCGGCGCAGCTGTTCATGCCCTCGGGCGTATCCGCCGACACGGCTGGCACGCTGTGGATCGCGGACACCGCCAACCACCGCATCCGCGCCGTCTATGCCAACGGACACATGGACACCTACCTCGGGGACGGGATCGCCCGATTCGGGCCGTTCTCGCTCGCCTATCCGACCGGCGTGCTGGTGAGCGGCGCGATCGCGATCGTCGATTCGCAGAACCGTGATATCGCGATGTTCGACCCCAACGCCGACAGCAGCGAGATGACGACGATCGCGGAGGTGATTACCGGCAAGGACGATCCGGGCTATGTCGGCGACGGCTCGCCTGGCGGCGACGCGGTGAACCAGCCGATGGGGATCGTCTTCGACCGCAGCGGCAACGCCTTTTTCTCGGATTCCGGCAACTCGCGAGTTCGCCGCGTCGACGCCGTGACCCGCGCCGTGACGACAGTCGTCGGCAGCGGCGTGCCGGGCTACGGCGGCGACGCCGGCGACGGTCGGCACGCCCAGCTGAACTGCCCTGCCGGCCTCGCCTTCGGCGCCGCCGGCGATCTGTTCATCGCCGACACCTGCGCGAACGTCGTCCGCCGCGTGTCACCGGGAACCGGCGGGCTCGTCACCGGTGCCGCCGGCGAGACGATCTCGACATACGCGGGAACCGGGGTCCGCTACGGCACGATCGATGGCGCCGGTGGGCCGGCGACCGCGGCCCGTCTGAACGCGCCGACCACGCTGGCGATGTTCGCCGGCACGCTTGCCATCGGTGCGCCGGCACTGGCGGAGATTCGCGAAGTCAAGCCGGATGGGACGATGGCGAACGGCGACTTGTCCGACGTCGAAGCCGACGCGTTCACCGCCGACGCGCTGGCGGACCTCATCGTGGCCGACGGCTCGAACGGGATTGCCTGCTATGGGGCATCGCAAGCGCAGTTCGGCGGGCTGGGCATCACCGGCTGGGGAGGCGCCGCCATGGACGCCGCGGGGCGTCTCTACCTGATCGAGTCGGACGCCAGCCAACGGATCTACCGCTACGCGGCGCCCGGCGGCGGCGCGATCTGCTCGGCGGGGCTCGACCTGCAGCAGACGCTCGCGGTCGGCGGCAGCGGCGCGACCGGTTACTCGGGCGATGGTGGTGCGGCGGCGCTGGCGACGATGAACCAACCACGCGCCCTCGCCGTCGACGGCGGCGGCGACGTCTGGATCGCCGACACCGGCAACAACGTCATCCGGCGCGTGCAGCAGCCATCGGCGGCGGTGACGGTCGATCCGGCCAGCGTCGACTTCGGCACGCGGGGTCTGCTGACCGAATCGGCGACGAAGGCGGTCACGGCCACCGACTCCGGCAGTCTGGCCGCGACGTTCCTGGCCGCCACACTCGGCGGCGACAACCCGGGCGACTTCGCGATCGTCGCCGACGGATGTCTGAGCGCCGTCCTGGCGCCGGGAGGACTCTGTCAGATCGCTGTCGCGTTCATGCCGACGGCTCCCGGCACGCGGCGCGCCACGCTGCAGCTCAACGACACCGCCTCAGGATCGCCGCAGACGATCGCGCTGACCGGCCAGGGCGTCTCCCTCGATGTGAATCCCGCGTCGATCGTGTTCGCCGCCCAGCCGCTGACGCTGGCGTCGGCGCCGGCGCTGGTCACGATGACGAACGACGCGGCCGCGTCGGTGTCGATTCAGTCGCTGGCGTTCACGGGGCAGAACGGCGGCGATTTCTCGACCACCAGCGACGGCTGCACCGGCAGCGCGCTCGGGCCGCATGGGTCCTGCACGGTCGGCGTCGTCTTCACGCCGCAGGCGACGGGAATGCGGGCGGCGACACTGTCGATCGCCTCGTCGGCGCAGGACTCGCCGCGGGCCGTGAGCGTCAGCGGCACCGGCAGCGCGCTGGCGCCCGCCGTCACGATCGCGCCCACCGCCGTGGCGTTCCCGCAGACGGCCGCCGGCAGCAGCACCGCGCCGGTCGTCGTCATGGTCACCAACTCCGGCAGCGCGCCGTTGTCGATCACCGGCACGGCGCTGTCGGGAAACCAGCCCGCGGACTTCGTGCTGGCGAACAACACCTGCAGCGGCGCGATGCTGGCGCCGGGGCAGACCTGCTCGTTCGGCATCGCGTTCGCGCCGATCGAGGCCTGCAGCGCCACGACCGCGGCGGTCACCGTCACGGACAACGCGGCCGACAGCCCGCAGTCGGTGTCGCTGAGCGGCCGGTCGGTCGCCGGGGCCACCGGTCCGTTCCAGGCCACGCTCTTCTGCACGTCGCACGCGGCGCAGCCTCAGGAACTGGCCGCGGCGCCCGACGGCAACGTCTGGTTCGACGAGCACGGCTCTGTTTTCGCGCCCGGCGCGATCGCTCACGCCAACGCGACCGCCGGCGTCATCAGCGAGGACGCCACCGCCACGCTGCCGCAGTGGCATCCGTCGGCGCTGTCGATCCTGCCCGACGGCTCGTATGCCTACATCGAGTCGCGCGGCGGCGGGTTCGCCGAGTGGTACGACATCTTCAATCCGCTGGGCGACGAGATCCAGCAGCCCGTCCAGATTCCCGGCCCCTCCGGCCCCGGACCTGACGGCAGCTTCTGGCTCACCAATCGATTCACCTGCGCCGACAACATCCTGTTCCAGCATTTCGCGCCCAACGCCGCGACGGTGTCGCTGGTGCCGACGTCGCAGTGGATCTTCTTCAACGCCAATCGCAAGGCGTGCCTGGCTCCCAGCTTCGTCGCGCCCGGCCCCGAAGGCCTCGAGTGGATCGGCACGACCAACCAGAGCGCCGACGTCGGAACCAACGCGCCGAACGGGTTCGTGCGCGTCACCATGGACAACCAGCTCGTCGATTTCACGCCGTCCGACGCGGCGCCGCTGGCGGCGACGATCGGACCCGACGGCCACATGTGGGCGCTCGTCGCCAATCTCGGCACGCAGGCGTGCAGCCTCGAACGGTTGACCGCAGACGCCGCCGGCACGCCGATCGCCATGCCGCCGAACGTGGTCGTGCTCGGCTGCTTCTCGATCGTCTCGGCGCCGGATCACCGCTTGTGGATGACCGGCTCGCTGTTCAACGGCACGGCGTTCGTGCAGGCCCTGGTCGCCTATGCGCCGGCCGGCGGCTGGAGCGTCTATCCGGTGGCCTCGATCGGCACGGCGAACGTCTTCCTCGCCGCGGGTCCGGACGAAGGTCTCTGGTTCGACGCGATTCCGAGCGAGGTCGGCCGCTTCGATCTGGGCGGCGGTCCGTCGAGGGCGTACGTCGCGCCGCAATCGATCTCGTTCGAACCCACGGCGAACGGCGAGCCGTCAGCGTCGCAGACCGTCGTCGTCCGCAGCACGGGAACGCAGGCGCTGTCGATCGGCGGCGTCGCGCTGACCGGCCCGGATGCCGATCAGTTCATCGTCCAATTCAACGGCTGTCCGGGAGCGGTGCTGGCGCCAGGGCAAACGTGCCTCGTCCGGCTCACGTCGCGGCCGACTCGGACCGGGATCCACCACGCCTCGCTGGTCATCAACGACAACGATGGCTTCTCGCCGCAGATCGTGTCGCTCGCCGACTACGACCTTCCCGCCGGTCCGACGATCGATCCACCCAACCCGGCCTTCCCGGCGGCGATCGTCGGCCATCACGGCACGACCGTCACCTTCACGCTGACGAATCCCTTCGATCGTGCACTCGCGATCCAGTCGGTCTCGCTTGACGCCAACGGCCACGACTTCACGATGATCGCCAACGGCTGCCTGAACGCCACGGTCGCGGCGAACGGCGGCACGTGTACGGTCGACGTGCGGTTCGATCCAACCGCGGCCGGCACCCGCACGGCGACGCTGTCGTTCACCGACGCCGCCAACCCGCCGGTTCAGGTCGTGACGCTCACCGGCAAGGGACAGACGACGTCCGGCGGTACGGGTTCGTGCGGCTGCGACTCGACGGGGCTCTTCGTCGACCCGGCGATCGTCTATCCGCAGGTCATTCAGAGCTTCGGCACCACCGGCACTTCGCCCCACGGCGCCTACACGCTCGACGTGCAGTTGACCGCCGACAACAAGCCGCTCGCCTTCGTGATCACCAGGAAGGGATCGACGACGCCGCTCGTCACGATCGGCGCGCCGAACCCCTCGTTGACGGCGTGGCCGGCAAGCGTCGAGCACGCGTGGGGATTCAGCCCTGACGACGACCGTTTCGTGCTGCACTACGCGACCTACCAGATCACCGGCAACGTCACGACCGACTGGATCGATACGATCGCGCTGTACGATCTCACGTCGGCGTCGCCCGGCGTTCCGGTCCACGCCCCGATCACGCTGCCGATCGCCCCCGAAGGCAGCGCCTCGGGTCCGGAAGGGTCGGCGGCGTTCAGTCCTGGCGGCGCCTATCTGCTGACCGCTCAACATCAGTCGACGTCGACCGGTCAGTCGATCGCTCTGAACCTCGTCGGTCGCGGCGGACAGCAGGTGTTCCAGCACGTGTGGAACCCCGCATCGGCGCCGGCCAATCCCGACGATCAGGCCCGCTCCGCGTTCTGGGGCTTCGCGCCCGACGAACAGAGCTTCGCCTACTACGTCGAGGAACCTGGGAACGATCCCATCCTGCGGCTGGTGTCGCTCCCGGCCGGAAGCGCCGGCCCCATCCACGAGTTCCACTACGACCATGCCGTGGCCACCCTCGTGCAGTTCGCACCCTGCGGCGAGGTCATCGCCATCGTCCATCAGGACAGCAACGCGCAGGACAGCAACCCGGTCACCATCTCGCTGTATTCGACGCGCCCGGCAGATGCCGGCCACGGCGCCATCGGGGAAAAGGGCGACCTCCCGATCAAGAGCATCCAGATCCACGCCGGTTCGGCGAACTACACCGCCGACGTGCAGGACTACCCCAACGCCGTCACGCTCGCGCCGAACGCGAACGCAGGATCCTGCGACCCGCCGACGGCAAGCGGCGACGCCGGCGGGTCGGACGCGCCGGCTGTTGCGGTCGCTCCGACGTTCAAGGACGACTTCGACACGTCGCCGCCGCCGTTCATCGCCACGCTCGGACAGCTCTATTCATACACGTTCAAGGCGAACGGTTCGCCGGATCCGCAGTTCGACTTCCTGACCAACACCTGCGGCTTCCTGACGATCGACAAAGACAGCGGTGGCGTGTCGGGCACGCCGCAGACCGCCTTCGCGAGCTGCACCTACTCGGTGACGGCGTTCAACGGCGACGGCAACGCCGACTCGCCGCTGTTCACGGTCACGATGGCGCCGGTGACGCCGCCCTCGGGCGGTGGCGGAGGCGGCGGTCCGTACGTGCCGGACGACGGCGACGTCACCTCCGTGTCCCCGTCCGCGGCATCGTCGTCGCCGAATTCTTCAGCGAATCCGGCCGCGACAGAAGCATCCCCACAGCTGCCGGCGCCGACGACCGTGGTGCTGCCGCACGCTCGAGGGCGCATCGTGCTGAACGCCGACATCGCGCCGGCGGTGTCGACCTTTACCTACACGGAGAGCGACGCCCCCGCCGGTCCGATCGGATCGCTGCTCTTCGCCGGACTGAGTTTCTCCTTCAACGCCGTCGACGCAGCCACGGGCTCGCCGGTCACGACACTCATCGACCCTGCGGTAGCCACCATCGTCTACCGCGCGTCCGATCTCCAGTCGGCGCGCATCAGCGATCCCACGACCTTGAGCGTGTACTGGTGGAACGGGACCGCGTGGATCGATCAGATGCCGTGTCACGGCTGCGCGCTCGACGCGAGCGCCGGCACGCTGACGGTGAGGCTGTCGCGACTGGGGGACTACGTGCTCGCCGCCTCCCTGCCGCCGCGGACCTTGACGGTGACGGCGGTGCCGGTGACAGCTGCCGCGGGGACGCCCTTCTCGGGCATCGTCGCGACGTTCACGCCATTCAACCCGGGTGATCTCGCCGGCTACTACACCGCGACGATCAACTGGGGCGACGGGCAGTATGCCGGTGGCAGCATCTCGTCGACGGGCGCCGGCACGTTCGCGATATCGGGCGCGCATGCCTGGATGAGTTCCGGATCGTTCACGATCGGTATCGCGGTGCAGCAGGGCAGCCCGGCCGGAAGCACCCAGACCACGGCGACCGTCAGTGGAGCCGGGCAACCGCCGCAGTTCACCGCCGCCGCGGCGCCGCTGACGGCGACGGTTGGCGCGCCCTATTCGTACTCGTTTGCCGCTACCGGAGCGCCGGCGCCGACTTACGCGCTCGCCGCCGGGGCGCCTGCCTGGCTGTCGATCGGCGCCGCGACCGGAGCGGTCGCCGGCACGCCGCCCCGCGGAACAGCGTCGTTCACCTACTCGGTGATCGCCTCGAACGGCGTCCTGCCGAATGCGGCCGTCGGACCGTTTGTCGTCAGCGTCATGGCGCCGCCGCAGTTCACCGCGGCCGCGCCGCCGCTGACGGCCACGGTTGGCGCGCCCTATTCGTACTCGTTTGTCGCCACCGGAGCGCCGGCGCCGACCTACGCGCTCGCCGCCGGGGCACCTGCGTGGCTGTCGGTCGGCGCCGCGACCGGCGCGGTCGCCGGCACGCCGCCAAGTGGAACAGCGTCGTTCGCCTACTCGGTGATCGCCTCGAACGGTGTCTCGCCGAATGCAGTCGCGGGACCGTTCACCGTGACCGTCGCCGCGGCCTCGAACGCCGCGGCCGACGTGGCGGTGTCGCTCACGGCGCCGGCCAAAGCCGCGATCGGCTCGACCGTCGCCTATTCGATCGTCGTCACCAACAACGGCCCTGGGATCGCGAAGAAAGTGGCGCTGGTGATGCTGGCGGGTCCGGGCGCCTGGTACGTCTCGTCGGCGCCGGCGCCGCTGCTGGCGAGCGAGGGGCTGTGGACGTGGACGTTTGCCTCGCTCGCACCGGGACAGTCGGCGACCATTACTCTGCGGGTCAAGGCGACGGTCGCCGGGACGCTGCTCGGCGCCGCCGTGATTGTCTCTGACACACGTGACCCGAAGCTGGGCAACAACGCGGCGCTCACCGCCACGGTGGTGAGGTGACCAGAATCGGTCACGAAAGTCGCCGACCCGCAGCCGGCAGCGGCGCTACGTCCCGCGCACGCCCTCGCCGGCCGCGCTCGCAGCCAGCGTCCGCTTCGCTTGCGCGTTGTGGCGCGCCACGTGTGACACGGCCCAGTCGCCGATGTCGCCGAGCGGAACCGTTCCGATCACCGGGTGGGTGATCGCGTAACCCGCGGCGCGTTCCGCGCTCAAGCCGGCGAGCGCGGCGTCGAGCGTGCGCGCCGATTCGTCGAGCGCCTGCAGGACGGCATCGCGGCGCACGTCCGGCGGCGGCTGCACGCGTTTGCCCGCCTCGATCCGGTCCGGAATCGCCGCGGCGATCTCGTCCCAGGGCCGAACCGTCGCGCCCGCCGGCAGCGGCTTCGCCGCCGGCACCTCGCCGCTGAGCACCGCCGCGAACGACGTGTCCACCGCCGCCACGTGCCAGCCGATCTGCGCCGCCGACCAGCCGCCGCCCGGCGGCATGCGGTGCACGGCGTCCTCGTCGGCGGCGATCAGCCGGTCGGCCAGCCGCGCGCGCGCGGCCTGGTAGGCGGCGCGGACCCGATCGATCCTTGCGTCGTGCGATTCCATCGTCAGCCCCCGAAGTACGACGGCAGCGGCATGTCGCGCATCGTGTGCAGCCCCGGCGCCACGTCCAGGATCTTCGGGATCGAGTTGACGGTGATCGACGCCGTCGCGACGTCGCCGTGCACGCCGCCGGCGACCCGGCTCCGGATCGCCGGCGACCCGGCAATCTCCACCTGGTCGTACGACTCCGGCGCGCCGAGGTAGGCCTCCATGTGCAGCGTGATCACCGGCCGGCCGGCGCGGTAGCCGATGCCGTCCTGCACGATGCCGCACACGTATCCGGGATCGACGGCGAGGAACTCGCTCGCCACCGTCGCGGTCGCCATCTTCGGCGTGATCTCGTCGGTGATCCGATCCAGCTTCCAGCCCATCGCGTCGGCGATCATCGAGATCGATTCGGCGAGCCCGACGTGCCGCACGCTCGCGTCTTCGACCTTCTTCTGGAACTGCTCGCGCGTCAGGCCGGCGCCGATCTTCTGCTGGAACGGCAGGCGCCGGACGCGCGCGTCCTGGATGCGATCGACGCGGATGCTGTCGACCCGCTCGCAGACGCCGGTCAGCGCGATCGGCAGCGCGTCCATCGTGAAGCCCGGGTTGACGCCGGTGCCGAGCACCGCGACCTTCGCCTTCTTCGCGGCCGCGTGGATGGCGCGCGCGTATTCCAGGTTGGCGCGGGTCGGGTAGGCGAGCTCCTCGGTCGTCGAGACGATCGGCACCTTGAGCTTGAGGATCTCCTCGATCTGGGGCGTCACCCTGGCGAGTGACGACAGCGTGCACAGGACGACCACGTCGGGGCGGGCCGACTTGATCGTCGCGCGCGCGTCGGCCGAGACCTTGACGCGGAGTCGGCGGCCGGCGCCGGCGACCTCGCCGAGATCGCGTCCCGCCTTCGCCGGGTCGATGTCGACCGCGCCGACGATGCGAAAACCACGGCGCGCGGCGACCTGCCGGACGATCGCGGCGCCGATCGGTCCCAGCCCGTAGTGGACGACGCGGATCGGGCCCTTCCTCATTGCCGATGACGATGGCATCTGCTCTCCCCCCAAAAGAGCAATGATATAGGATGCGAAGCGTGCTGCGCGCGTGCGTCGACGGGATCCGGCGTGTCGTCTCGGCGCCGGTTCTGCTCGTCTGCACGGCGGCGGCGGCGCTGCTCACGCCGCTCCATCCGACGGTCGCGTCGCGCCGCATCCTGTTCGAGTTCGTGCTGATCGGCTCGTTCGTCGCGGGGGGAGCGATCGATCGGTACGCGCGGGCCCGCCCGACCCGCGCCACCGGGTTCTTCGGCGCCTGCGGCCGCCATCTCGGCGGCATGCTGCGGCTGGCGGCGCTCGAAGCGCTGCTCTATCTCGCCGCCGACAACCTGCCGCAGGCGCGCGTCGCCCAGGCGGTCGTGGTGATCGTCAACCTGCTGTTCGTCTACGCACGGGTCCGGCTGGTCGTCGAGGATCGGCGCAGCGCGATCGGGGCGGTGCTGGCGGCGGGGCGGTTCGTGCGGCGCAACGTCGCCGCGGCGGTCGGCGTCTACGGCGTGTGGGCGGCGGCGGCGCTGGCGACCGCCTCGGTGCTCCGCGGCGCGGCGCCGATCGTCGTGCTGCCAATGCTGGCCTCGGCGGCGGTACTGTTCCAGTCGCGCCTGGCGCACGTCGCCTACACCGCCGCGCCGCCGGTAGAATGGCCCGAGTCGCCGGCGGCCGAGGCGATCGCCAACCGCCGCTAGCGTCGCGCGCCTGCCCATGGATGCCGGTCTCTTCACCAACGCCCGCGTTCTCGTCGTCGACGACGAGGAGGCCAACGTCGACGTGCTGCGGCGGGTCCTGGCGCGCGCCGGCTTCACGCAGGTCGAGACCACCACCGACTCGCGGCAGGCGGCGGATCTCTTCGTCCGGCAGCGGCCCGACCTGGTGCTCCTCGACCTGCACATGCCGCACCTCAGCGGCCTCGAGGTCATCGATCGCCTCAACGAGATCTCCGGGGCCTCGTACCTGCCGATCCTGATCCTGTCGGCGGACCTGACGCCGCAGGCGCGGCAGGACGCGCTGTCGCGCGGCGCCAAGGATTTCGTCGCCAAGCCGTTCATGCCCGACGAGCTGCTGCTGCGGATCAAGACGCAGCTCGAGACACGGCTGATCTACCGGCAGATCCAGAGCCAGAACCAGCAGCTCGAGGCGACGGTGCGCGAGCGGACGCGCGCGCTCGAAGACGCGCAGTTCGAGATCATCGAGCGGCTCGCCGCCGCCGCCGAGTTCCGCGACGACAACACCGGCCACCACACCCAGCGGGTCGGCCAGATGTCGGCGCTGCTGGCCCGCGAGATCGGCCAGGCGGCCGACCAGATCGCGCTCATCCGGCGCGGCGCCGAACTGCACGACGTCGGCAAGATCGGCATTCCCGACGCGATCCTGCTCAAGATCGGCCGGCTGACGCCGGAGGAATTCGAGGTCGTCAAGACCCACACCACGATCGGCGGACGCATCCTGTCGGGCAGCCGCTTTCCGCTGCTGCGCATCGCCGAGGAGATCGCCCTGTCGCACCACGAACGCTGGGACGGCAGCGGCTACGCCGGCCTGCGCGGCGGCGACATCCCGCTCGCCGGCCGCATCGTCGCCGTCGCCGACGTGTTCGACGCCCTGACGCAGCAGCGCCCCTACAAGCCGGCCTGGACGGTGGGCGACGCGATTGCCGAGATCGCGCGGCAGCGCGGACGGCAGTTCGATCCCGACGTCGTCGACGCCTTCCTGCGCATGATCGAGCGGCCCAGTTGACATGCTGAGCGGCCCGATCAGCGCACGGACGGATGCCATCGTCGAGTGGCTGCGCGAGCGGCTGGCCGAGTCGGGCGCGGCCGGCTTCGTCGTGGGCCTGAGCGGCGGCGTCGATTCGGCCGTGGCGGCCCGCCTCTGTCAGATGGCGGCGCCCGACGCAACGATCGGCGTCGTGATGCCGTGTCATGGCGAACCGCAGGACGAAGTTGACGCCGCGGCGCTAGCCGAGCATTTTCACCTGCCGATCGTCCGGGTCGATCTGGCGCCGGCCCGCGACGCGCTGATCGGGCAGCTGGACACGGCGGCCGCCGGCGTCCCGACCGAGCAGCGGACCGCCAGCCGCCCCGCCGAGGACCCGCGCGCGCGGGTGGCGAACGCCAACCTCGAGCCGCGCCTGCGGATGACCTCGCTGTACTTTCTGGCGAACACGCTCAACTACCTGGTGGCCGGCACCGGCAACCGCAGCGAGCTGGCGATCGGCTACTTCACGAAGTACGGCGACGGCGGCGTCGATCTGCTGCCGATCGGCGGCCTTCTGAAGAGCGAGGTCGTCGCCGCCGCCCGCGAGCTCGGCGTGCCGGCGGCCATCGTCGACAAGGCGCCGAGCGCCGGCCTCTGGCCCGGCCAGACCGACGAGGCCGAGTTCGGATTCAGCTACGCCGCGCTCGAGAGCTATCTGACGCGCGGGCCGGAAGCGGTCGCGCCGGCCCTCGCGATGCGGATCGAACGCCTGATCCGCCGAAGCGATCACAAACGCGTACTTCCGCCTGTTTCGGAGACACCGTCATGATGCGCACGTTTGTCGCCACTCTGCTGGCGCTTGGCCTCACCGCCGGATCGCAGCCCGCGGCGCTGCCGACCCCGGAGCAGTTCTTCGGCTTCCGGATCGGCAGCGACAACAAGCTGGCGCGCTGGGATCGGATCGTCGAATACCTGAAGCTCGTCGCCGGGGCCAGCGATCGGGTCCGCTACCGCGAACTCGGCACGTCGACGAACGGCAATCCGTTCGTGGCGCTCGAGATCGCGAGCGCCGACACGCTCAAGAACCTCGACCACTTCAAGCAGCTCGAACGCAAGCTGTACTTCCAGGGAGGCGCCCCGACCGACGCCGAGCGCGACGAGATCTTCCAGCAGGGCAAGGCCGTCGTCGTGATCACCAACTCGATCCACGCGACCGAGATCGGCGCGTCGCAGATGGTGGTCGAGCTGGTGCACCGCCTCGCCACCGACAACTCACCGCAGGTGAAGAAGATCCTCGACAACGTGATCTTCGTGCTGGTGCCCTGCCTCAATCCCGACGGCCAGATCATGGTGACCGACTGGTTCAACAAGAACCTCGGCACGCCGTACGAGACGTCGCAGATTCCCTACCTCTATCATCCCTACGTCGGCCACGACAACAACCGCGACATGTACATGTTCACGCAGAAGGAGAGCCAGCTGACGGCCCGCCTGCTGTGGCAGGACTGGTTCCCGGCGGTGTGGCTCGACGAGCACCAGATGGGCAGCAACGCGGCGCGCATCTTCGTGATGCCGGCGACCGACCCGATCAACCCCAACGTGCATCCGCTCATCTACCGCTGGAACGGCATCCTCGGGCAGTCGCAGGCCGCCGCGCTCGAGGCCGCCGGCAAGGACGGCATCATCTACAACTCCACCTACACGAACTTCTGGGAAGGCGCGATGGCGTGGAGCGGCTGGTGGCACAACGAGATCGGCCTGCTGACGGAAGTGGCGAGCGTGCGCGTGGCCGCGCCGATCGATCAGCAGCGCGCCAACGGCGGCGGCAGCCAGGCCAATGGCGAGGGTCGCGGACGGGGCGCCGGCGCCGGCGCCGGTGCGGGTGCGGGCGCCGGTGCCGGAGCCGGTCGCGGTGGCGGTGGACGCGGCGATGCCGGCGGCGCGCTGCCGCCGCCGACCGACATCACGCCGCGTACCGAATATCCGCGCCCCTGGATGGGCGGCCACTGGACGCTCCGCGACATCCTCGACTACGAGCTCATCGCCACGACGGCGCTGCTCGACACCATGGCGGACCGCCGCGAGGCGCTGCTGCGGCAGATCTACGAAGTCAACCGCGCCACGCTCGACAACGGCCGCAAGGGGGATCCCGCCGCGATCCTGATCCCGGTTGACACGCAGCACGATCCGCACGAGGCCGTCCATCTCGTCGAGAAGCTGCAGCAGGGCGGCGTCGAGGTCTCCCGCGCCGACGCGGCATTCGAGGCGGACGGGCGGCAGTTCGCCGCCGGCACCTTCGTGGTGCCGATGACGCAGGTGTTCGCGCGCTACGCCAAGGACATGCTGGAGCAGCAGACCTACCCGGAGGTGCGCCGTTCTCCCACCTCCGCCCCCGAGCCGCCCTACGACGTCACGGCGTGGTCGCTGGGCATGCTGCTCGGCGTCGAACACGTCTTCGCGCACAAGCCGCTCGCCGACAGCGTCAAGCTGACGCCGCTGACCGGCGCGCCGAAGCTCGAAGGCAAGGTCGCCGGCAACGGCCCGCGTTTCGTCTTCGATTACCGGGGGCCGGATGCCGCCGCCGCCGTCAACCGTCTGCTCAAGGACGGCGCGCGGGTGGCGCTCAAAGGCGAGCAGGTCTGGGTGACGGCGCCGCGCAAGCCGCTCGAGACGGTCGCCGCCGATCTCGGCCTGCAGATCAAGACTTCGGACGCCGCCGTGCCGGCGGCGGCGCTCTCGCTGCGGGCGCCGCGCATCGGCATGTACTCGCCGTGGACCGGCGGCAACATGGACGAAGGCTGGACGCGCTGGGTCCTGGAGCAGTACGGCTTCGCCGAGACGACGCTGCACAACGCCGACATCCGCGGCGGCCGGCTGCGCGAGAAGTACGACGCAATCATCCTTCCGGACCAGGCGCCGCGATCGATCATCGACGGCGCCAGCGGCGCCAACATCCGCCCCGAGTACCGCGGCGGCCTCGGCGACGAGGGGGTCGCGGCGCTGCGGGCGTTCGTCGCGCAGGGGGGCACGCTCATCACGCTCGGACAGGCCTCGGACCTGGCGATCGACCGCTTCGGCGTGCCGCTGCGCGATCTGAAGGCCGGCCTCACCCGCGATCAGCATTTCGCGCCGGGCACGATCCTCAAGATCGAGGTCGACACCGCCAGTCCGATCGGCTACGGCATGGAGGCGTCGACCACAGGCTTCTACAACAACAGCCCGTTCTTCTCGCTGCTGGAAGGCTTCTCGTCGCAGAAGCTGAGCGTGATCGCGCGCTACCCCAACGCCGATGTCGTCGCGTCGGGATGGCTCAAGGGAGAGGACCTGATGTCGGGGCGTGCGGCGGTGGTCAGCGTCGACATGAATCCGGGCCGCATCGTGCTTTTCGGCCTCCGCCCGCAGCACCGCGCGCAGACGCACGCGACCTTCCCGATGCTGTTCAACGCGCTGTATCTGTCGGCGGCGGAGGCCGCACCCAAGCCGTCAGGCACGCCGTGAGGCCGCGGCGATCGGGAAGGGCGGACCTGAAGGTCCGCGCTACGAATCCGCGCTACGGGTCCGCGCGACGTGCCGGCGCTACAGGTCCGGCATGACCTTCAGGACAGAAACAGGCGCGTAGGGCGGACCTTCAGGTCCGGCATGATCTTCACGACGCCAGCAAGTCCGGCATGCTCTTCAGGACGCGAGCAGCCGCTCGGTCAGCGCGTCGGCCGTCATGCCCCAGTGCGCCCAGACGATCTCGAAGGTCTCCGACGGCGCAATCCGCGGATCGGCGATGCCGAGATGTTCGAGCTTCATGCCGCATTCGGCGAGCTTGCCCGACACGAACGCGGCGAAGCCGCGCAGGCCGGCCTCGACGGTGCCGATCAGCCCGTCTTCGATCGTGATCACCCGGTCGTACTTCTTGGCCAGACTGTCGAAGAACGGTTCGTCGACGGGGAAGCCGTTGATCACGAACACGTCGCTCGCCACGCCGCGGGCCGCGGCGCGATCGCTCGCCTCGCCGGCCAGGTAGCTCGGCGCGCCGATCGCCAGAATCGCGGTCGCGGCCCCCTGCCGCTGCCGGTACGGCGTGACCGACGTCCAGGCGTCGGTGGCGTTCCAGAGCGGCGTCCGGCCGTCTTCCTTGGTCAGGATCGGCAGCGTATCGCGCGGAATCGCGACGATGTGGCCGCCCCAGCCGGCGGCGGCATCCACCACCGCGAGAAACGCGCTGCGGGCGTCGGCCGGCGCATGGAAGCGGCGAAGAAACGGCAGATAGCCCAGGCCGAGATTGATCCAGTCGAGGCTCCAGCCCGAGAAATGATCGCGGCCGGTGCAGGCGCCGACGTGCGCCAGGTGCATCAGCACGTTCAGCCCCTCGTTGTAGCCGGTCAGGTTGCGCTGGTAGCGCCACATCTCGAATCCTTCCCGCGCGATCCCTTCCATGAACGCGGCGAAGGTCGAGAAGACGTTGAGCTGCGGCTCGCGGCTGCTGTAGGACAGCCCGTCGACGAGCAGCGTCGCCGCCTGCTCCTCGATGCTCATCTCGAAATGGTTCGGCGGCGGCAGCAGCGCGACCGCCTTGGCGAGCTTGGTCGACGGATTCAGGTCGGCGGAGACCACGAACATCCGGCTGGCGTATTTCTTCGCCACCGCGACGTAGGCCGCCTCGGAGCCGGCTCTCGGCGACACCGCCTTGCCCGGATCGGGCAGCGCCACGGCCTGCAGCTCGCCGGCGGTCAGCGTCAGATTCGGTGTGCCCTTCGACGGACGCGCCGTGGTGACGACGATGCGCGGCGGCTGCGAGGCGAGCGCGTCGAGACGGGCCCGTTCCTCGGGGGTGAACTGCAGCAGGCGGCTCGACAGCACGGCCTGCGCGTCGCGCCCCTTCATGCCGCCGTCGTGATGCCCCTCGCCGCCCGGCAGGTCGTTGACGTAGAACACACACTGGAGCATCGCGATCACGTCCCGGTAGCTCATGAGCGAGCCGGGAATCCAGATGCTGCGATCCAGCGACACGTCGTTCTTCGCGGCGAACTCCCGCGTCTCGTCGGCAATCCCGTACATGCGGCCGAAGTCGGCGATCGTGACGGCGGCGTCCTGCGGCGAGCTGCCGTAGCCGGTCGGGTAGATCAGCGTCGGCTGCCCGTTCTGCGCGTTGGCGAACGCCGCCTGATAGGCGCCGAACAGTGCCTGGCGGTCGAGCAGCGTCCGGATCTCCAGGATGCGGATGCCGAAGCTCTCGATGATCCGCCGCGGATCCTGGTTCATGATGTGCCGCGTCGTCCCCGACAGCTGGATGCCGTTGCGGTGCATGACGAACGTGATCGGCGCGCGATGCACGGCGGCCGCGTTGAAGCCGTTGAGCGCCTGGCCGGAGATCCAGCCGGCGTCGCCGCAGTGGCAGATGACGTGCGCGGCGGCGCCGTGATGCGCTTTCAGCCCGAGCGCGAAGCCGCTGCCGACCGGCACCATCACGCCGAGCCGCCCCGAACTGAGCTCGGTGCCGCCCGGCAGCCATGACACGTGTCCGGCGATGTCGAGGCTGCGCCGGAAGGCGTCGATGACGCGGCCCCGATCGACGAAGCCGAGCGCCGACAGCGCCGAGTAGTAGCCGATGCTGGTGTGGCCGTGCTCGATGGTGTAGCCCGTCGCCTGGTAGTCGGTCGCCGCGAGCGTCATCAGCAGCGCGGGGATCAGCTCGAGCCCGCCGCCGAGGTGATCGATGTCATTGGCGTTCCTGGCCAGCGAGGCGAGCGATTCGATCGCCGTGCGCGCCGCCTCTTTCTCGAGACCCGCCAGTGTCAGCTCGTCCTCGGCGCTGAGCACGCCGCGCGCCAGGTCGAGCGTGAACGGCAGGACCTTCGATTCGAACCGCGGCCCGCAATAGGGATTGCTCTGCAGCAGCGCGGCATCGCGGGTGTTCTGTTCGGCGGTCAGCGGAGCGAGCGGATCGGTGATGCAGGTATCCATAAGAGAGTGTGCGGTTGGCGGTTGGCAGTTGGCAGTTCGCGGTCGGCCGCGTGCGGTTGGCTTGAGTCTATCGCAGGCGGCGCGCCGCGAGGACGTAATGCGCGGCCAGTGGTCCCTGACGGGCGGCCTGACGTCCGGCGGCGAGGAGGGCCCCGGTGGCGGCGGTGCGGAAGTCGAACTCCCGGCTGATCCGCTGCAGGCGCCACAGCGCCATGGCGGCGTCGGCGTTGCCGGCAAACGGTTTCCGCGCCTCCCGCAGCAGGCCGATGTCGTCGTCTCGCCGCAGGCGATCGAAGAATCCGCCATCGGCCGGGTCGGCCAGCCCCTGCACCATGTAGTGGCCGATTTCCTCGGCCATCATCTGGTAAGGCTCGCTGCCGGTCAGGTCATGGGCATCGAGCAGAGCTGTCATGGCCGCCACCTGATCGGCGAGCAGTCCGCGGACCCGGCCGTCGGGCTGGTGCGCCACGCCGCCGCCCGGCCGGTAGCAGGCGAGCAGCACGCGCTCGAACGACGTGAGCGCCTCCTGCGTCAGGTCTGCCGAGTCGAGGACCGTCGACGCCTTGAGGAGCGCCGAGACCGCCAGGCCGTTGCCGTCGGCGTAGAGCATCGGCTCGGCGTCGCTGCCGAAATAGCCGCCGGCCGGGTCGCGCAGCGCGACGCCGATGAAGCCGGCGATCGCGTCAACCCGCTCGCGATCGACAGGGCGGCCGAACACCACGGCGGCCTCCGTATAGATCGCCAGCAGCGCGGCGTTCGTATCGAGCAGCTTTTCCTGGTGCGGCTGCTGCCAGTCGCGGGTGGGCGCGTAGCGGTAGAAGCCGCCCGCGTCGGCGTCCCACAGCCCGCCGTCCCACATCGCGTCGAGCGTCGTCTCGACGATCGACCGCCAGCGGGCCTCGCCGGACTCGGTATGGAGCGCGAGCGCTAGCGCGAGCGGCGCCGCGTGCGGGAATTTCGGCTCGACGCCGAATCCACCGTGCACCGGGTCGAAGGACGCGAAAATCGATTCGACGAGAGCATCGGGATCTGCGGCGGCGGCCGCCGGCTCGTCGCCCCGGCCCCCGGGCGGTCCCGAGGCTCCAGGCGCGTCTGGCAGTTGCGCAAAGGCCTCCGCCACGCGCGCCAGCACCGCCGGCATGCGATCGGCGGTGACATAGGTAGCGCCGGTGATGATCTGTCCGTCCGCGGTGAGAAAGGCGGTCGTCGGCCATCCGCCAAGGTGATAGCGCTCGTTGACGTCAGGTCGCCGATCGGCGTCGACGCGCACCGCGACGAACCGATCGCGCACGAGCGCCGCCACCGCGGGATCGGCGTAGGTCGAGGCGTCCATCTCGTGGCAGGCGCGGCACCAGGCGGCGGTGATGGACAGCAGCACCGGCCTCCCCTCGCGCCGCGCCCGCGCGAACGCCGCCGCGCCCCACTCCTCCCATTCGACCATCGCCCTATCTTCGCCGATGCCGCAGCCGGGCGCAGGCTCCCGGTTCGCGCCGACGAACGCGCCATATCGAGCAGTTCGCCGGGCGGTCCCATACAATCGGGGAGATGCTGTTCCTGCGCTACGTGGCGCTGCTCGCCCTGGTCGTCTGGATCGGCGGCCTGATCGCGCTCGGCGCGATCGTCGCGCCGGCGGCCTTCGACGTGATGGCGGCGCGTCAGGTCGCGGACGGACGCCTGCTGGCGGGGGCGCTGTTCGGAGAGGTGCTGCGCCGCTTCTTCTTCCTGAGCAGCGGCGCCGCCGTCGTGCTCTTCCTGACGCTGATCGTGCGGCGCATCCTCGGGCCGCGCCCGCGGCACGCCGGCCTGCGCACCGGGATCCTCGTGCTGATGACCGCGGCCTCGCTGTACGCCAGCGTCGTGGTGACTGGCCGGATCGCCGCGCTCCAGGCGACGATGACCGTCGCGCCGTCCTCGCTGCCCGCCGCGGACCCGCGCCGCGTCGAGTTCGGCCGCCTGCACGGCATCGCCTCGGCGCTGCAGCTCATTCCGCTGGTCGGCGGGCTCGCGCTGATGTTCTGGGAGCTGAAGGAGTAACCGATGACCGATACCGATCGCGCCGATCTGCTGACGGCGATCCGATCCGCCGTCGCGGCCGCGCCAGCTGCCGAAGCCGCGATGCAGCAGGCGGTCCGGCTCCTCAAGGACGCGATGCCCTATTACGCCTGGGTGGGCATCTACCTGCTCGACGGCGACGAGCTGGTGCTCGGGCCGTTTCTCGGCAAGCCGTCGCCGCACACGCGCATTCCGCTCGGCCGCGGCATCTGCGGCGCCGCCGCGACCGAAAAAAAGACGATCGTCGTCGACGACGTCAACGCGGATCCGCGCTACCTCGCCTGCAGCCTCGAGACCCGCTCGGAAATCGTCGTGCCGATTCTCGAAGGGGACGCCGTGCTCGGCGAGATCGACATCGACAGCGATACCGCGGCCGCCTTCACGGACGTGGATCGGCGGCTGCTCGAGCAGGTGGCGGCGCTGCTCGCCGAACGTCTGGCGGAGGATTAGTGGCTCATACGATCACGCTCATTCCCGGCGACGGGATCGGCCCCGAGGTCACGGCGGCGGTGGTGCGCATCTTCGTTGCGGCCGGACTCGCCATCGACTGGGACCGGCAGGACGCCGGCCTCAGCGCCTTCAAGGCGTCGGGCCAGTCGCTGCCGGCGCAGCTCCTCGATTCGGTGCGGCGCAACACCGTCGCGCTGAAGGGGCCGGTGACGACGCCGATTGCGGAAGGCTTCACCAGCGTCAACGTCGGGCTGCGCAAGGCGCTCGATCTCTACGTCAACCTGCGGCCGGTGAAAAATCTCGCCGGCGTACCCAGCCGGTTCCAGGACGTCGACCTGATCATCGTCCGCGAGAACACAGAGGATCTCTACGCCGGGCTCGAGCACCAGATCGTGCCGGGCGTCGTCGAGAGCCTGAAGATCATCACGGCCAAGGCGTCGACGCGGATCGCGCAGTTCGCCTTCGAGCACGCGCGCCGCTCCGGACGGGCGCGGGTCACGGCGATTCATAAAGCCAACATCATGAAGCTCAGCGACGGGCTGTTCCTCGAGAGCTGCCGCGCGGTGGCGGCGGGGTTCCCCGATCTCGCCTACGACGAACGGATCGTCGACGCGACGTGCATGCATCTGGTGATGCACCCCGAGAAGCTCGACGTGCTGCTGCTGCCGAATCTTTACGGCGACATCGTCTCGGATCTGTGCGCCGGGCTGGTCGGCGGCCTCGGCGTCGTCCCCGGCGCGAACATCGGCACCGCCGCGGCGGTGTTCGAAGCGGTGCACGGGAGCGCCCCCGACATCGCCAACCAGAACGTCGCCAACCCGACGGCGCTGCTGCTGTCGGGGCTGCTGATGCTCGACCACCTCGGGGAGCGGGCCACCGCCGATCGCATCCGGGCGGCGCTGATGCGGGTGCTCTCGGCCGGCGCCGCGCGGACCCGCGATCTCGGCGGCACGGCCAGCACCACCGAGTTCACCGACGCCATCTGCCGCGAGATCGAGACCTGATAGAATCCCGGCAGGTGATTCCCGACGACATCACCCAGGCGGTGCTCGCCCGCAAGGACGTCGCGCGATATCTGCGCGGCGGTCACGGCCAGAGCGAAGTGGAGGCGCGCGAGCGAATCGAGTCCTATCTCGACGAGCTGCGCACGACGCAGCGCTATCCCATCTACCGCGCGCTCAAGCACCCGCTCTACCCGATTCTGCGCAAGGTCGAGCGGATCGACGAGCACGTCGACGTCGCGCAGGCGGCGACCCGCGCCGGACGCGTCATCTACGTCTCGAACCACAAGTCCCATCTCGACTACCTGGTCGAGCCGCTGGTGCTGGACGACGCGGGGATCCGGCCGCCGATCACGGCCGCCGGCATCAACCTGTTCGGCGGACCGCTTGGGCTGCTGCACCGCCATGTCACCGGCGCCATCCCGATCCGCCGCAATACCAAGGACCCCGCGTATCTCGTCACGCTCAAGGCCTACGTCGCCGAGCAGCTGCAGCGGAGCGACCTGCTCTTCTACATCGAGGGGGGCCGCAGCTACAGCGGCGAACTGAAGGCGCCGAAGACCGGACTGCTGCACGCCGCGGTGCAGGCCGACGTCGACGGCGCGGTCGTGGTGCCGATGGCGGTCGCCTACGATCTGGTGCTCGAGGATCACATCCTGTCGCACGCGGCCACCAGCCGCCGATCGAAGCCGTTCGCGCGCGAAGTCGCCGAAATGATCCGCTACGCGGTCGGCTACCAGACGCGCGCCTTCGTCAGCTTCGGGCGGCCGGTGCCGCTCGCCGGCTTCGACGCCGAAGCGCGGCGCGACGTGATGTCGCTGGCCCACCAGATCCGCGAGACGATCGGGCTGCTCTACAAGGTGCTGCCGACCGCCATCGTCGCCGCGGCGATGCGGCCGTCGACCTCGCGCCGCGATCTCGAGGCGCGCGCCGACGCGCTCGTCGACGCGCTCGCGCAGGCCGGCGGCAACCTGGCGGTGGCGAGCGGCCGCGAGGCCGTCGAGGCCGGCGTGCCGGTGCTCGCCGCGCGCAACATCATCCACGTCGAACGCGACGGGCGCTACCGCGTCCGCGAGCGGACGGTGCTGCGCTACTACGCGCGCACCATCCAGCACCTCCTCGTGCCGCGCCGCGCGCGCACGCACTGATGCTCCAGACCGTTTCCAAGACCGGCTTCCACCTGCTCGCCGGCAGCACGACGCTCAAATCGCTGGCGTCGCGCTACGGCATGCGCCGCGGCGGCTTCGCGCGGCGCTTCATCGCCGGCGAGACGGTCGAGGAGGCCATCGACGCCTGCCGCGTCATCCAGGCGGCCGGCCTCACCACCACGCTCGACTACCTGGGCGAGAGCGTCGCGTCGATGTCCGAAGCCGACACGGCGACCCGGGCTTACCTCGGCGTGCTCGAGCAGATCGCCGCCGCCGGCATCGAGCGCAACGTGTCGCTCAAGCTGACGCAGCTCGGGCTGACGATCGATCGCGCCACCTCGGTCGACAACCTGCGCCGGATCCTCGACGCCGCGGCGGCGCGGCAGTTCTTCGTGCGCATCGACATGGAGAACTCCCCCTACACGGCCGTCACACTCGACGTCTTCGAGACGATGTGGCAGCAGGGCTACCGCAACACCGGCGTGGTACTGCAGTCCTGCCTGCGCCGCAGTGAAACCGACGCCGCGCGCATGAACAGCCTGGGCGCGCGCGTCAGACTGGTGAAGGGCGCCTACAAGGAACCGCGCGACGTCGCCCACCAGGCCAAAGCGGACGTCGACGCGGCGTTCGTGCGGATCATGCGGATGCTGCTCGCCGACGGCGCGTATCCCGCAATCGCGACGCATGATCCGGCGATGATCGCCGCCGCTGACGAATTCGTGCGCGAACGATCCATCGCCCCGGATCGATTCGAGTTTCAGATGCTCTATGGCATCCGCCGCGATCTGCAGACATCGCTGCACGCGCAGGGATCGCGTGTGCGCGTCTATGTTCCGTTCGGCCGTGAATGGTTCCCCTACTTCATGCGTCGGCTGGGTGAACGCCCCGCCAATGTCGGTTTCGTGATCCGGGGAATTGCCGGCGAGCGATAGCTGATTTGCAGACGAAGGGTGGCCACGCGGCAGACTAAGGTCGCCGCCTTCCATTCCCTGTGTAGCGAGAGTTCCGCCGCCAGTATTGATTTGAGGCGGCTTGTACACACCCGCCACGGGCCCGCGGGCCCAGTCCGGCGTCTAACTATCTCCACCGGTTGAGGTTGCGCCTCCAAGGCCCAGCCGTGGCACGGGCCTTGATACCCCTGAGGTCGAGGGACGGAACCCCGGGCAGTTGAACCGGCGTCCCAAGGTGAAAGGGTGACGCTCCAATGGTGACTAATTATCCCCAGCAGCTCACGGCGACCACGGCGGCGGATCACACGGGCCACACCGAGCTGGCAGCCACGTTCCTGTCGCGCGCCGCGATGCGCGCCGGACAGTGGTTCTGCGCGCTGCGCGGCCACGACGCGGTCCTGCACTTCGAAGGCAACCGCGTGATGATGCGCTGCACGTCGTGCGGGCACGACAGTCCTGGGTGGGAAATCAGCGGCCGCGGACCGCGTCGGCGCTACGAGGGCGACCGCCGGCGCCACATGCTGGTGCCGCAGCGTCTCGTGCTGCGCAAGACGGCCTGACCGCTACCACGATCGCGCCAGCGCGGCCAGCACGTCGCGGCAGTGCAGCACGTCAGCGATCAGCACGTACTCCTCGGTGCCGTGCAGGCCGGCGCCTCCCGGCCCGAACAGCACCGAGGCGATCCCGGCGCTCCCCAGCACCGCGGCATCCGTCCAGAAGGACATCCCCGCGAACTCCGTCGCGCCCGACGCCCGCGCCAGCGATTGCGGCAAGCGGTGGTCGGGCGCGATCGCGTACGCCGGCCGCGCCATCAGTGGCGTGAGCGTCGCCTCGAACTCGGGATCCTCGCCGGCGAGCGCCGCGAGCAGCGCCTGTATCTCGTCGGCCACCATGCGATCGGTCTCGCCCGGAATCGTCCGCCGTTCCAGCCGGAGGGCGCAGCGATCCGGATAGCTGCTCAACTCGCGTCCTCCCTCGATCAGGCTGGCGTGCACTGACGGCGCGCCGAGCAGCGGATGGCCGGCGCGCGACGCCAGCGCGCGATCGAGTTGCTCGAGACGGACCAGCACACGCCCCATCCGCACGATCGCGTCCCGCCCGTCGGCCGGGCGGCTGCCATGCGCGGCGCGTCCTCTGGTGACCACTTCCAGCCACGCGAACCCCTTGTGGGCGATCGCGATCTGCAGATTCGTCGGCTCAGTCACGATCGCCGCGTCGGCTGTCCACCGCGTGACCAGCGTGTCGGCGCCGATGCTGGCGTACTCCTCGTCGACGACGGCGGCCACGATGAGACGGCCCGAGTCGAGCCCGCCCGCCGCCACCACGCGCGCTGCGTCGACCATCGCGGCGACGCCCCCTTTCATGTCCTGACTGCCGCGGCCATACAGGCGGCCGTCGCGCTCGATCGGATCGAACGGAGCGGCCATCCCCTCGACGCCGACGGTATCGAGGTGGCCGCAGAACATGAGCGTCGGCCCGGGCGTCCGCCCTTCGATCACGCCGATCACGTTCGGGCGTCCCGGCGCGGCGTCCTGCAGCTCGACGTCGAAGCCGGCGCGACGCATGTGCGCGGCGACGGCGTCGGCGATTTGCGCCTCGCCGGCCGCGCCTGGGACGAGCGACGGATTCACCGAGTCGATCGCGACGAGATCGCGGAGCAGGCGGATCGCGGGGTCCATGTGCAGTGGCATCGCTGCGGCGTGTCCACCGTAATACTATCTGCTGATGTCCCTGTCCGGCCGCGTCGCGGCGATCACCGGCGCCTCCTCCGGCATCGGCCTCGCCTGTGCGACGCACCTGGCGCGCGAGGGTGTGGCGGTCGTGCTCGGCGCGCGCCGCGTGCCGCTGCTCGAGGCGACGGCGGATCGGATCCGCGCCGCCGGCGGCCGCGCGGCCGTCGCCCGCGTCGACGTCGAGTGCGAGTCCGACGTGCGGGCACTCGTCGAGACGGCCATCCGCGAGTTCGGACGGCTCGACGTGATGATCTGCAACGCCGGCTTCGGCTACTACGCGCCGATCGACGAGACGCCGCCGGCCGTCATGCGGCGCATGATCGACGTGAACTACATGGGGACGTTCTACGGCGCCGCGGCGGCGCTGCCGGTGTTCCGGCGGCAGCAGTCCGGTCACCTGATCTTCATCTCGTCGATCGTCGGGCGCCGCGGCATTCCGGAAATGGGCGGCTACGCGGCCACCAAGGCGGCGCAGGCCGGTCTCGCCGAGTCGCTGCGCGCCGAGTTCGCCGGTACGCCCATTCACGTGAGCTGCGTGTATCCGGTGTCGACGCGGACCGAGTTCACCGACGCGATGGCCCGCGACTACGGATACCGCATCTCAGGGCTCGGCCCGAAGCAGTCGGTCGACGTCGTCGCCGCGGCGATCGTCGGCTGTGTACGGCGGCCGCGCCCGGAGGTCTATCCGCATCGGATGTCGCGAGGGCTGACGCTGCTCAACGCCCTGGCGCCCGGCCTCACGGATCGCTTCGTGCGCAAGTACGGCCGCCGGCGCAACGCGCTGCCAGGCGACACCACGAGCGGCGAATGACGCCGGGGTTCGTGACCATTCCGGGCGGCGCGTTCCTGATGGGCAGCGACGCGGGGCAGGACGACGAGCGTCCGGTGCATGGCGTGCGGATCGCCGCGTTCGACATGGCCGCCTGCGCCGTCACGCGCGGCGAGTACGCGGAGTTCCTCCGCGACACGCGGCACGAGCCGCCGCGCGACTGGCACGCGGCGGCCTTCGCCGGCGATCGGCTTCCGGTCGTCGGCGTCAGCTGGCACGACGCCGCCGCCTATTGCGCGTGGCGGACTGCCTGCGGCTCGGCCGAACGGCTGCCGACCGAAGCCGAGTGGGAGCGCGCCGCGCGCGGCGGCGTCGACGGCGCCCGTTTCCCCTGGGGCGACGACATCCCGTCCTGGATTCCCGACAACGGCCGCGGCCCCCTGCCGGGCCCGTGGCCCGTGACGCTCGGGGCACCCAATCCGTACGGCCTCCACGGCATCGCCGCGAACATCCACGAATGGTGCGCCGACTGGCACGCCGCCGACTACTACGCCGTCTCTCCCGCCGACAGTCCAGCCGGGCCGCCGACCGGGCAGCGCCGGACGTCGCGCGGCGGATCCTGGCGCCACGCCGTGACCATCAGCCGCTGCGCCGCGCGCAGCAAGATCGATCCGTCCTTCCGCTACACCGACTACGGCTTCCGGGTCGCGAGGGATCGGTGATCGTCGATCGCATCGCGGCGGCGGTGCGGGACGCCGGCGGCCGCGCCCTGGTCGTCGGCGGCTGGGTCCGCGATCGGCTGATGGGGCAGCCGTCGAAGGATGTCGATCTCGAGGTCTACGGCGTCGCCGCCGAACCGCTGCGCGAGATTCTCCAGCAGTTCGGATCGGTGAATACCGTCGGCGAGAGCTTCACCGTCTACAAGATCGGCGACATCGACGTCTCGCTGCCTCGGCGCGAATCGAAGACCGGGCGCGGCCACAAGGGCTTCACCGTGAGCGGCGATCCGGCGATGCGCGTCGAGGACGCGGCGCGGCGCCGCGATTTCACCGTCAACGCGATCGCGTGGGATCCGCTGAACGGCGAGTACCTCGATCCGTTCGACGGGCGCGGCGACATCGCGCGTCGGCGCCTTCGCGTCGTCGACCCGGCGACGTTCGCCGACGACAGCCTGCGCGTCCTGCGCGGCATCCAGTTCGCCGCCCGATTCGGCTTCACGCTCGATGAGGAGGCGAAGGCGCTCTGCCGCCGCATCCCGCTCGACGATCTGCCGGCCGAGCGGATCTGGAGCGAGGTCGAAAAGCTGCTGCTGCGCGCCGCGCGGCCGTCGATCGGCCTGGCGCTGGCGCTCGAGCTCGGCGTCGTCGAGCGGCTCTTCCCGGAACTCGACGCGCTGGTCGGCTGTCCGCAGGAGCCCGAGTGGCATCCGGAAGGCGACGTCTGGGTCCACACGCTCCTCGTCATCGATCAGGCGCGCGCGCGGATCGACGGGTTGGATCACCCCCGCCAGGTGACGGTGATGCTCGCCGCGGTCTGCCACGATCTCGGCAAGCCCGCGACCACGGCGTTGGTCAACGGCCGCATCCGTTCGCTCGAGCACGAGGAGCAGGGCGTCCCACCCGCCGCCGCACTGCTCGACCGTCTCAACGTGCATTCGATGAACGGCTTCGACGTCCGCCGCGAGGTGCTCGGGATCGTCGCCAACCATCTCAAGCCGGGCATGTTCGCCAAGGCGCAGCCGCCGGTCGGCGACGGCGCGTTCCGCCGCCTCGCGCAGCGGGTCGACCTCGAGCTGCTGGCGATCGTCGCGCGCGCCGATTGCGAAGGGCGCGGCGGCGGGTTCGACTGCTCCGCCATGGACTGGTTCGTCGCGCGTGCGCGCCAGCTCGGTGTCGAGCACGCGCCGCCGCCGCCGCTCGTGAAGGGACGCCACCTCGTGGAGCTTGGCGTGAGCCCGGGGCCGGCGCTCGGCGAGCTGCTGCGCGAGGTCTACGAGCGGCAGCTCGACGGAGGCGTCACCGGCTTCGACGCCGCGTTCGCGCTGGCGCGCCGGCTGGCCCGCGAGCGGCGGCTATACTGATGGCGGTGATCGACGGACGGAAGAAGGACGCCAGCACCGGACACGCGTTTCTGCGGCTGTTTAGAATCGCCTCGCCGTTCGCCCTGCTCGTCGCGCTGGCCGCGCCGGCCGCCGCGCAGCAGGACGAGGCCCTCCCGCCGTTCGTCTTCGACGTGCACGGCCTCTACGCGAAGCACAAGAACGAACCCTCCGTCGCGACCGAGCTCGACGTCGCCTCCGGCAACCTGCCGGCGCACACCTTCGGCCTGGTCGGCGGCGGCCACGTCTACGTGCTGCGCGGCAGCAAGATCAAGATCGGATTCGGCGGGACGTTCCTCGCCGCCGGCGGCCACGACACGATCGAAACAACCAACACGGACGGCTCGATGACGACGAGTCCGACCGTGCAGCGGCATTTCCGGTCGATCGACCCGGAGATCTCCTTCAACTTCGGCCACCGCAACGGCTGGAGCTACATCAGCGGCGGCATCGGGGGGCGTTCACGGTTGTATCTGGATCGCGCCGACGCGCCCGCCAGCAACGCGCCCGCCCGCTCGACGCTGACCTACGGCGCCGGCGCCCGCTGGTTCGCCAACAACCACGTCGCCTTTTCGGTGGAAGTCCGGTGGTATTCGATCGCCGAGCAGCCGGCCTCGCTGGCCAACAACATCCAGCTCGAGCCGCGGACGACGCTGATGGTGTTGAGCGGCGGAATTTCTTTGAAGTAGGCCGGAGCGTCAGCTCCGGCCGGCGCTCACTTCGAATACTTCTTCAGGAACGCGATCGTCAACGGCCACGCGTCGAGCGCCGCCTTGGCGTTCGCGTCGCTCTGGGCCTGCCCCTTGAGGAACCCGTGGCCGGCGCCGTCTTCGACGTGCGGTTCGTAGACCTTGGCGAGCTTCTTCATCTCGGCCGTGGTGGGCTCGACGGTCGAGGTCACGCGGGCGTCGTTGCCGCCGTAGAAGCCGATGATCGGCGCTTTGATTCTTGCGAGCGGTTCCGGATCGACGACCTGCTTGCCGTCGACGGCTTTCGTCGGCGGCGTGCCGTAGTAGACGACCGCGGCGAAGAGATCCGGCTGCGCGATCGCGTAGTTGAAGCTGGCGCTGCCGCCCCAGCAGAAGCCGATGACGGCCGTCTGGCCGTTGGCCGACGGCAACGACCGTCCGTAAGCGGCCGCCGCGTTCAGCCGGGCGTTCACGTCGTCGGGTGTCAGCGTGCGGATTGCCTGGCCGACGTTCTGCCCGAGCTCCTCGGAGCCGCCGCCGTTGGGACCCTTCCCCGAGAGCAGATCGGGGACGACCGCGATGAAGCCGTCCCGCGCCAGCGAGTCGCCGACGGCGCGCGCCCAGTCACCCATGCCGAAGATGTCGTGGATGACGAGGACGACCGGCGCCTTGTCGCTACGCTCGGGATAGACGACGAAGCTTCGCAGCGGCGGACCTGCGGGCATCTTGATATCGATCCACTCGCCGTGCCGCGACGAGCCTTTGAGCCGATCCGCCGAGGCGGCGTCGGCCGGCGGAATCGCGGGATTGTCGGGACGAGCGGCCGTCGCGGCGGGCGCGGCCTGCTGTCCCATGTCCATCATCATGTGGTCGGCGTGCACGTCCTGGGACGGCTTCGCCGCCGTCTGCGCGACGGCCGACGCCGCCGCGAACAGGACCACCGGCGCGAGCGCGAAGACTTTCAACATGCGCGGTCTCCTACTTCGTGTTCTTCTTCAGCCACTCGACGGTGAGCGGCCACGCCTGCTCGGCCGCCTTCATGTTGCCGGCGCCCTGGCCGGTTCCGTTCTGCTGGCGGAGGAAGCCGTGTCCGGCTCCGTCGAAGATGTGCGGATCGTAGGTCGCGCCGGCGGTGGCCATGCCTTCCTTGGCCTTGTCGATGTTGGCGTCGACGCGGGCGTCGTTGCCGCCGTAGAGGCCGAGGACGGGCGCCTTGGTCGTCGCGAATTCCGCCGCATCGGCCGGCATCGGACCGTAGTAGGAAACGGCCGCGTTGAGCGCCGGCTGCTTACGCGCGTAGAGGAACGCGGTGCCGCCGCCCCAGCAGAAGCCGACGACGCCGACCTTGCCGTTGGCCGCCGGCATCGCCAGCGCATACGCGCGGACGTCGTTCAGGATCCGTACCTTGTCCTCGTCGGTGACCTTGCCGATCACGCCGCGCGCGCCGTCTTCACCGAGCTCCGCGCTGCCGGTGCCATTGGGCCCCATGCCCGACAGAAAGTCGGGGGCGATGGCGATGAACCCTTCCTTCGCGAGCTGATCGGCGACGCCGCGGATCCAGTCGGTGAGCCCGAAGATCTCCATGACGACGATCACCACCGGCGCCTTGTCCTTGCGCTCCGGATAGACGATGTACGACTTGAGCGGCGTCGGGCCGTTGGCCTTGATGCTCACCCACTCGGACTTGCGCGGCGACGAGGCGAGCTGCTTCTTGACTTCCGCGTCCTTGTCGCCGGGCAAATCGCCCGAGGGCGGCAGATTGGGATTGCGCGGCGCCACCGTCGCCGGCGCGGCGGCCTGCATCTCCATGGCGTGATCCGCATGCGGATCGGCCGCGGCCTTGGTCTGAGCCAATGCCGGCGCGGCGATCGCCATCGCCGCCGAGAAGACGAGGACCACCGAGTGTTGACGCCGTTTCATCTCTCCTCCAATCACGCTATTACCGAAATCACCGGATTCCCTAAGCCGCCTTGCCGCGGCGCCATTCCTCGAACAGCCGCGCCGCGTTGCCCGCGACCGAATGCAGGGTCGGCGCCCAGCCGAGCGCCCGGGCGCGCGGACTGCGGACGATCTGATCGAGCGCCAGGGCGTCGGCGTACGGGCCCATCTTCTTGCGCGCTTCGGCGAGCGGCACGTGCCGGATGCTCGGCTGCGTCGGGGCGTGCTCGACGAGCGCCGCGACGATCTCGTTGACGGTCTCGCCGCCGCCGTCGGTGGCGTGGTACACGCCGGAGGCTTCGGGCGTGCCGACCAGGCGCGCATACAGCTCCCCGAGATCGCGGTCGTAGACGAGCGGCCAGTGGTTTTCGCCGCTGCCGACGACGCGGACGAGGCTGTTGGCGGCGTCCTTGAGCAGGTCGCCGACGATGCCGCGCGAGCCGCCATAGACGATGCCCGGGCGGACCACGACGGCGCGGACGCCGCCGGCGGCGGCGCCCAGGACTCGAAGCTCATGCGCGGGGCGCCACGCCACGATCTCGGCCGGATTGAGCGGCGCCGTCTCGTCGATCGGCTCGGGCGCCGCACCCAGTACCCAGATCCCCGAGGTGTAGACGATCGCGCGTCCGGGCCGCGGCGGCAGGGCCGCCAGCGTGTCGATGACGAGCGCGTCGAACTCGCGCTGGCGCGCGCTGTACTCGGCGGCGGTGTGCACGGCGGCATCGCTCGCCGCCGCCGCGTCGCGCCAGGACGTCACGTTCGTCAGATCCCCGACGATCGGATGCGCGCCGCGCGCCTGCACGCGGGCCGCCCCTTCGCTGTTGCGGACCAGCGCGTCGACGTGATGCTGCTGCCGCACGAGCGCGTCCAGCACCGCCGAGCCGACGTATCCGGTCCCACCCGTTAGAAATACACGCATTGTTCCACCTTCGCCCGGCCGTCGTGAACGGACGCAGGCGTCCGTCACGCGCAAGTTTTCCATCATAATTCAGGACGCGATGACGAGGCGCACGCTGATCGACTTCTTCGCGGACGTCACCGGCAACGCCGCGACGTCGGCCGCGCCGTTTCTCGTCTACGACGACGGGTATCGCACGTGGACCTGGAGCTACGGCGACCTGGCGGCGGCCGCGCACACCTTCGCGGCACGCCTCCGCGCCGCCGCCATCGCCCCAGGCGCCCACGTCGTGATCTGGAGCGAGAACCGGCCGGAATGGATCGCCGCGATGTGGGGCTGCCTACTCGAAGGCGTCGTCATGGTGCCGATCGACTACCGCGCCTCGGCGGGGTTCCTGGAGAAGGTGGCCGCGATCGTGGACGCGCAGGCGATTCTCGTCGGCGACACCGTCGACGCCGCGGCGATTCCCGGCCGCTGGGCGCCGTGGACGCTGAGCGAACAGTTCCGAACCGCCGCAGGCGTTCCGGAAGCGATCCTCCAGGCTCCCGCCCCCGACCTCGACAGTGGGACCACCGCCGAGATCATCTTCACGTCGGGCGCGACCGCCGAACCCAAGGGCGTCGTCCTCACCCACCGCAACATCCTCGCCAACATCGTCCCGATCGAACGGGAGATGGCCAAGTACCGCAAGTATACGATCCCGTTCCGGCCGATTCGATTCCTGAACCTGCTGCCGCTCAGCCACATGTTCGGGCAGGCGATGGCGACGTTCGTGCCGCCGATGCTCTCGGGGGTCGTGGTGTTCACGCGAAGCTACGCGCCGGGCGACATCATCGGGCAGATCAAGTCGCGCCGCGTCTCGGTGCTGGTGTCGGTGCCCAAGATGCTCGAGGTGCTGAAGGAGCACGTGCTGCGGGTGGCCCCTGAGGCCGGCGACACGCCGCCGCCCGGAATGCACTGGATGAAGCGCTGGTGGAAGTACCGGCGCATCCACCGGATGTTCGGGTTCAAGTTCTGGGCGATGGTCGTCGGCGCGGCGCCGCTCGATCCCGATCTGGAAGCGTTCTGGGGACGCCTCGGCTTCGTGGTGGTCCAGGGCTACGGCCTCACCGAGACCGCGCCGATCGTGACGCTGAACCATCCGCTGCGAGCGCGGCGCGGGGCGGTCGGCAAGCCGATCGCCGGAGTCGAAGTGAAGATCGCCGCCGACGGCGAGATCCTCGTGCGCGGCGACAACGTCACCACCGGCTACTTCAACGCGCCGGAGGCCACGCGCGACGCGTTCGAGGACGGCTGGTTCCACACCGGCGACATCGGCGAGCTCGACGCCGAGGGACAGCTGCACATCCGGGGACGCAAGAAGGAAATGATCGTGACGCCAGAAGGGCTCAACGTGTTTCCCGAGGATGTCGAGCGCGCGATCAACGAGCAGCCGGGCGTCGTCGACGCGGCGGTCGTCGGCGCGCCGGTAGCGGGCAGCACCGCCGAGCGCGTGCAGGCCATCCTGCTGCTCGCCCCAGGCACCGATCCCGACGCCGTGGTCCGCGCCGCGAACGCCACGCTCGGGGATCATCAGAAGATCCGGGCGGCTGCCATCTGGCCGGCGGCGGAACTGCCGCGCACGGAAGGCACGCGCAAGCTGAAACGGCGGGAGCTGAAGACGTGGCTCGAGCAGCAGCGCACGGGCCTCGCCGCCGCCGCGGAGAAGACACCGGGGCCGAACCGCAGGAGCGTCTCAGACGTGCTGGCCCGGTTCGCTCCAGGACGCACGCTCGCGCCGGCGACCACGATCGACGAGCTCGGCCTGACGTCGCTCGAGCGGGTCGAGCTGATGATGGCGCTCGAGGAAGCCTTTCAGACGACGATCGACGAAACGTCGTTTGCACCGTCGACGACCGTCGCGCAGCTCGAGACGATGGTCGCGCCGCCCGACTGGGGTCAGACCGGGGTCAGACTGGGGTCAGACGGGGGTCAGACCACCTCGGCGGCCGCGGAGATCACGTTCCCGGCCTGGAACCGATCGCTGCCGGTGCGTGCGATCCGGCGCGCCAGCCTGCCGACGTGGATCCTGCCGCTCGCGCACATATTCGCGCGGGTAAAAGTGACAGGGGTCGAACATCTGGCTGGTCTGGACGGGGCCGCCATCTTCGCGGCCAACCACCAGAGCCACTTCGACACACCGGTGATCCTCAATGCGCTGCCGCCGCGCTGGCGCTATCGTGTCTCCCCGGCGATGAGCAAGGAGTTCTTCGACGCGCACTTCTTTCCCACGCGTCACAGCCGGATGGCGTGGTTCACCAATTCGTTGAACTACTACCTGTCGTCGTTCTTCTTCTTCGCGTTTCCGCTGACCCAGGGATCGGCCGGCACGCGGCAGACGCTGCGGTATATCGGCGAGCTTGTCGAAGATGAGGTGTCGGTGCTCATCTTTCCAGAGGGGCGCCGCAACCCGACCGGGAGCATCGGTCCGTTTCTGCCGGGCGTCGGGATGATCGCGGCGCGGCTGGGCGTTCCGGTCGTGCCGGTCCGGCTGACGGGGCTCGATACAATCCTGGCTCCCAACGCCCGCTGGCCGACCCGCGGGCAGGCGTCGTGTGCATTTGGACCGCCTATCATGCTGACTGGCAATGACTACGGGGCACTGGCCGAACGTGTGCGGCAGGCAGTCCTCGCCTTGTGATCTGCCGCCGCGTGTGGCATACTTCTTGGATGAGAAAGGACAGGATTTGAGCAAGGATGATCTGATTGATGTGCAGGGTACGGTCGTCGCTGTACACAGCGGCGGGCTCTACCGTGTGCAGTGCGACCAGGGCCATGAAGTCCTTGCGCAATTGAGCGGCCGGATGCGCCGCTTCCGGATCAAGGTGGTGCCCGGGGATCGGGTCACGGTGGGAGTCTCTCCCTACGATCCCGTTCGCGGCATCATCACTTTCCGCGCTCGCTGACCGCAGTGAATTCCCATACAGCCTCATCCGGCCAGCCCCATCGACGCCGCCGCGGCAGTTCGCGCCGCGGCCAGGGCGCGCAGGGTTCGCCACGCAGCCATTTCCAGGCGTCCCGGCCACAGGCGACCGACCGTCCTCAGGCGGATTACGATCCCGCGCCGGTGCCCTTCGACTCGCTCGGCTTGGAGCCCTCGCTGCTCGAAGGCGTCGAGGTGCGCGGGTTCCAGAAGACGACCGCGATCCAGAGCGCCGTCATTCCGATCGCGCTGGCCGGCCACGATGTGATCGGCTGCGCCGACACGGGAACCGGCAAGACCGTCGCGTTCGTGCTGCCGCTCCTCAACCGTCTGCTCAAGGCGCGCGCCCAGAACCCCGACGAACGCGGCTCCACGCGCGTCCTCATCCTCGCGCCGACCCGCGAGCTCTGCGTGCAGATCGAAGACGACGTGCAGGGCTTCGCCTACCACACGAATCTGACCAGCATCGCCGTCTACGGCGGCGTCGAGATGGGCCAGCAGGAACGCGCGCTCAAGGCGGGGGTCGACGTCGTCGTCGCCACCCCCGGCCGCCTGATGGATCATCAGCGGAGCGGCGCCGTCGACTTTTCGCGCGTCGACACGTTCGTGCTCGACGAGGCGGATCGGATGATGGACATGGGCTTCTGGCCCGACGTCCGCCGTATCTCGCAGACGCTGCCGCCGCCCGAGAAGCGCCAGACGCTGCTCTTCTCGGCGACGATGCCCGACGAGGTGATGAAGCTCGTCACCGAAGTGGTCCGCAACGCCCAGTACGTGCAGATCGGATCGGCGGGCGGCCCGGCCCGCTCGATTACGCACGAAGTGGAAAACGTCCCGGCAGCACAGAAGACCGAGTGGCTGGCGAAGTTCTGCCGCCGCACGCCCGGACCGATTCTGGTCTTCATGCAGCGCAAGTCGGGCGCCGAGAAGCTGGCGCGCCAGCTGCAGGGATTCGGCATCCGCGCCGCCGCGCTGCACGCCGATCGCACCCAGCAGCAGCGCACCGCCGCCGTGGAAGGCTTCCGCGGCGGGCTGTATCACGTCCTCGTCGCCACCGACGTCGCCGCGCGGGGACTCGACATCGACGGCATCACGCACGTCGTGAACTACGAAGTGCCGTCATCCCGTGAAACCTACGTCCACCGCGTCGGTCGCACCGGCCGCGCGGCGGCCACCGGCACCGCGTTGACGCTGGTCGCTCCCGAGGAGCTGCGCGCCCTCGAGGCGCTGCAGCGGTCGTTCGGGTCGGAGCTGGACGCCCGCAACGCTGAATGACCATGGACCCGATGAACCCGTTTCCCCCTTCGCCCTCCCCGATCCCGCAGGACACGCCCGCCGAGACGACGCCGCCGGCCGACACGCAGGTCGGCGCCGCGGTGCTCAAGTTCAAGTCATGCCGCTGGCGGGCGGCGCCCGAGGACGGCGAGTTCTGCACCCACCGCGATGTGCTCCCCTTCGCCGGGAAGGAAGGGTTCAAGGCTGATTCGTGGTGCCCGGAGTGCGCGTACTACAAGCTGCGGCGGACCCCGAAGAAGCGGGACTGGGCCGCGGAGCGCGCCGGCTACTGAGCGCGCCGGCTATTGAGCCAATGACAACGGGCGACCCGCCGTCATTCCGAAAACTCCCGGGCTAGTTCGATCCACTCGCCTTCCGGCGCCAGTTCCTGATACGTCCGCCAGTGCGGCTTCGCCTCCGGCGAATGCCCGGTCTTCTCGAGCGTCACCGCCAGATAGAAGTGCGCGTCGGCGTAGCCGGGGCTGAGCGCGACCGCGTCGCGGTAACAGACGAGCGCATCTTCGTAACGGCCGAGATCGTGGTGGATGTTGCCGAGGTTGAAGTGCGCCTCGAAGCAATCCTGATCGAGCGCGATCGCCCGTTCGTAGAGCGCCTGCGCCTCGATCAGCTCGTCGCGGCCGTAATGGATGTTGGCGAGATTCACGATCGCCGGCACCAGCTCGGGGTCGATCACCAGCGCCTTGCGGTAGGCGGCGGCCGCTTCCTCCATCTTCGACTCGTCGCCGTCGTCGAGCCGCGAGCCCTCGATGAAGTATTTCGCGGCGAGCGCCGCCTGCGGATCCGAGAAGGGATACGCCACGCCCACCGCCGACGGCACCGGCGTGGCCCGCTCCGGCGGACGCCGCTGATGGGGCGCCGGCAGGGCGACCACCTTCGCGGGCGTCGCATTCGAGGCGTGGAAGTCGAATTCGAGCTGCCCCTGGTGATCGGCGTTGAGCGCCCGCAGCGCCTGCTTCAGCGGCACGCTGCGTTCGAGCTCCGCCGCGAGCTGCTTGATGCGCGCGACCTCGGTGAACGTGAACTCGCCGTCGCGGCGCGCAAGCGCCGGTCTGATGAGTCCCCACTTCTCCAGATAGCGGAGATGGTTCTCGGTGATGCGGGGATAGAGATGGCGAATGTCCCGGACGCCGACCGACATTCTCGGTCACATTGGTCCAACGATCGGCCAAAGTCAATGTGGAAATGCGGGGACGTGGAAATGTGGAAATTTCCACATCCCCACATTTCCACATTTCCACATAATAGGGGCCGTGCTGCTCGCTGCTGACGTCGGCGGAACCAAGACGCTGCTCGGACTCTTCGCGGACGCGGCCGATCGGCCGTCGCCGATCGAGGTCGGTGAGTTCGTCACGCTCGACTACGACAGCATCGTCCCGATGATCCGCGAATTCCTGAAGGCGGAAGGGGTCGAGCCGCGGGCGGTCACGGCGGCGAGTTTCGGCGTCGCCGGCGCGGTCAGCGACAACATCGCGCGGCTGACCAACGTGCCGTGGCTCGTCGACGGCGAGGCGATCGGCCACGAGGCGTCGCTGCCGCGCGTGCATATCCTCAACGATCTCGAAGCCATGGCGTACTCCGTCTCGGTGCTCGCGCCAGCGGAGCTCGAGTACCTGCAGCAGGGCGTGCCGCTCGCCGACGGCAACGCTGCGGTGATCGCCGCGGGCACCGGACTCGGCGAGGCGTTCCTGCTGAACGTCGACGGCCGGTTCCTGCCGGGCGCGACCGAGGGCGGGCACGCCGACTGGGGCGCGCGGACGCCGCGCGAGATCGAGATGCTCGCCGCGATCACCCGCGTCTACGGCCGCTGCAGCGTCGAACACGTCGTCTGCGGTCCCGGCCTGGTCAACGTCTACCAGTTCACGCACGACGCGTGGGGCAACCGGACGTACCTGTCGCCGGCCGCGTTCGTGCCGGCGCGCACCTGCGCCGCGGTCGGCACGATCGACGACCCCGCCGATCTGCCCGGCGCGATCGCGCGGGCCGGGGCCGCCGGACAGTGCGCGCAATGCCGCGAGGCGCTGGAGATGTTCGTCGAGGCCTACGGCGCCGAAGCGGGCAACCTCGCGCTGCGCACCAAGGCAACCGCCGGCATCTATGTCGGCGGCGGCATCGCACCGAAGCTGCTGCCGACGATCCGGCAGGGACGTTTCATGGACGCGTTCCGCGCCAAGACACCGATGGTCGATCTCGTCGCCACGATTCCGGTCGCCGTGATCCTCAACGCCGAAGCCGGCCTGCTCGGCGCCGCCGTGCACGCCAACGCCAGCGTGGCGTGATACGATCGCGGCCGTTCGCGCCCGACGGAGGAGGAGGACCCGGATGCCATCTGTGCGTGTGTTCGTACGTACGTCTTTATTCCTGCTAGCGATATTCATCGTACCCGCTGCGTCGGCATTGGCGCAGCAGACCGGCTCGGCTCAGGGCAAGGTCATGGATTCGAGCGGCGCGGTCCTGCCGGGCGTCACTGTGGAAGCGAAATCCAACGTGCTTCCCACGCCGCGCACCACCGTGAGCGGCTCCGACGGCATCTATGTGATGCCGCTGCTGCCCCCGGGCCACTACACGATCACGTTCACGCTCTCCGGCTTCCAGACCGTCTCGCGCGAAGCCGACGTGCAGCTCGAACAGGTCACCTCGGTCGACACGAAGCTCGCGGTCCAGGGCGTCAGTGAGGCGGTGACCGTCACGGCGCAAACGACCTACGCCGACAAGACGTCGGCGGCGATCACCAGCGGCCTCAATTCCTCGGAAATGGAGCGGCTGCCGGTCGGCACGCAGTATCGCGATCTGATCAACTTGATCCCGGGCGTCATGTACACCCAGGATGCGGTCCGCGGGCCGAGCGCCGGCGCCAGCGGCCAGGACAACGTCTACAACTTCGACGGCGTCAACGTCACGCTGCCGCTGTTCGGCACGCTGTCGGCCGAGCCCTCGTCGCTCGACATCGCCGAGTTCACGGTCGTCAAGGGCGGCGCCAAGGCCGTCGACTTCAACCGCGCCGGCGGGTTCAACATCGACTCGGTGAGCAAGTCCGGCACGAACCGGTTCACCGGCGAGGCGCAGTTCCGCTTCCAGACGCCCGGGATGGCCGCCGACCAGATCAACACCAGCACGTCGAAGTACGACGAGCATCGCTACTGGACCGACCTCAACGGCGGCGGACCGATCGTGCCGTCGAAGGCGTTCGTCTATGGGTCGTACTACCGGCCGACGGTCACGCGTCAGAACGCGTCGAACGCCTACGGCACGCTGCCCAATTACGACAGCACGCGCAACGAAGGCTTCGGCAAGCTCACGCTGACGCCGACCAGTTCGACCCTGGTCAACCTGAGCTACCGCGATTCCCACCGCCTCGATCAGGGAACGACGTTCGGCGCGTTCACGGCGCCCACCGCCGGCACCGGCAACGAGGCGTGGCAGAAGATCGGCACCGCGGACGGGTCGTGGATCGTCCGGAGCAACACGGTCATCGGCTTCAAGTACACGCATTTCGAGAACCCGACGCAGGGCATTCCCGACAACCCCTCGTCAGCCGTCATCAACACCACGCCCGGCACCCATCTCGACGTCGCGAATCTCAATCAACTGGGGCTCGTGACCGTGCCGAAGGCCATCGCGGGCAACGCCGCGCAGAACGCGTTCGTCGCGCCGATCATCAATCAATACGGTTTCGCGTGCACGGCAGCGCTGGCGGCGGCCGGCTCCTGCCCGACGGCTGGCGCCCAGACCGGCGGCGGTCTGGTCGGTTTCGGATCTTTGATCGACCGGGACAACTTCTTCCGCGACGCCGGCCAGGTCACGATCGACACGTCGCTGACCGCCGGGGGCATGCGTCACAACCTGCACGGCGGGTTCCAGGGCTACATCGACTCCGAGGACCTCGACCGCAGCTCGAACGGCTGGGGATCGATTTCCGTTCCTGCCGCGACCGTCAATTTTCCGGCGGGCGCGACCGGACAGCCGATCTACTACCAGGCGACCTATCAGGCGCAGGGCGTCGGCGTGACGCCGGTCATCCACTCGGAGTATCACTCGAAGAGCTTCGAGGCGAACGATACGGTCAACTGGAAGAACTGGACGTTCAACGTCGGCGCCGTCTTCAGCAACGACACGCTCTACGGCCAGGGACTCAACAGCGATGGGTCCACGCTCTCGGGCTTCGTGAAGTCAACCGCCACCGATTCGGCCGGACGCAAGTACGAGGAATACAACGTTCCCTGGAGCAAGATGATCCAGCCGCGCCTCAGCACGACGTGGGCGTACAACGGCAAGGACACGATCTACGCGAGCTACGCGCGCTACAACCCGGCCGCCAGCTCGCTGCCGCGCGCCGCCTCCTGGGACCGGAACCTCGAGGTCACGCAGAACGCCGACTTCGACGCCAACGGCAATCTCTTCGCGGTCGAGTCGGTCGCCTCGTCGACGGGCAAGCTGTTCGTGCCGGACATGACGCCGCGACGGTATGACGAGTTCCTCATCGGTACCGCGCGCCAGTTCTCACCGGCGCTCTCGGGCCGCGCCTACTTCCGTTACCGGAAGGGCACGCACTACTGGGAAGACACGCCGAACATGTCGCGTGTGCTCTACAACGAAGGGGTCACGACGGTGCCCGGCACCAGCGCGGCGATTCCACAAACGCCCTACATCGCGAATCTCGCGGATCAGCTCGCGCAGCTGGGGATCGCCAACGGCGGGAACGCTTACGTGATCGCCGACCTCGACGGCGCGTTCACCGACTACCGCGAACTGACGGTGGAATCGGAATACCGCAAGGGCCACCTCTGGGCGCAGGGCTCGCTGACCTGGAGCCGCTACTAC
Source organism: Vicinamibacterales bacterium (assembly GCA_036496585.1). Taxonomy (NCBI): domain Bacteria; kingdom Pseudomonadati; phylum Acidobacteriota; class Vicinamibacteria; order Vicinamibacterales; species Vicinamibacterales bacterium. Next base: position 45,516 of record DASXLB010000073.1, on the reverse strand, counting down.
GGCAACTTCGATCAGGACGCATCGTCGACAGCCGAGTCCAACGACGCCAACATCTTCATCGGATCGTCGAACATCGGCGACGGTCCCGGCCGCCAGCTGTGGGACAACAAGCTGGGGACTCTGCGCGGCGATCGTCCCTACTCGGCCAAGCTGTTCGGCACCTACTCATTCCATTGGAACGGCTCGCTCGGCGCCTTCTTCACGACGCAGTCCGGCCAGCCCTGGGAGACGCACAGCTACCTGCCCTACGCGGCGCTGACGACGAGCGTGAGCAACACGGCGCGCTATGCGGAGCCGTCCGGCAGCCATCGCTCGGATTCGCACTCGCAGATCGATCTGAATTACACGCAGGACATTCCATTCCTGAACCGGTTCCACGGGGCCGCCGTGTTCTATCTCTACAATGTGTTCAACAGCCAGACCGGCTACAACATCCAGCCGAACTTCAACGCGGCCGGTTACGGTCTGCCGGACAACTACTACGATCCGCGGCGTCTCGAGATGACGCTGCGACTCCGGTTCTAGCGAAACAACCGTTCGCGTTCAATGAGCGCCCGGGTCGTCGCGTCCGCCTTCTGGCGGGCGGCGGCGATCCGGGCGCTGCTGTCTGGCTCCTTCAACAGCACGCTGACCTGCGCCCGCTTGAAGAGCGCCATCGGGTCGCCGGGCGTTTTCGCCAGGGCGCGATCGAGCGCGGCCCGCGCCTCGTCGAAGCGGCGCGCGTCCATGGCGAGCACGCCGAGCTCGAGGTCGTGGACGAACGCGGATCCCTGCAGCTGCCGCGCCTGCTCGAACGCGGCGAGCGCCGCCGGCGTGTCGCCGCGGTTCATCGCCGCGAGCCCCTGGCGCGCCTTCAACGCGCCAAGCGCGTCGACCGCCGTCGCGCGATCCGGACTTTCCTTGACGACCTGTTCGAGGAGCGGCACGGCCTGTTCCCAGTCCTTCGTGCGCGCGTAGTGCAGCGCCAGATACGTACGGACGTCCTGCGAGTCCGGCGCCATCGCGGCCGCCTTCCGGAACGTCTCGACGGCGAGCGCGTCACGTCCGAGCGACGAATAGCAGGTCGCCAGCCGCAGCACGGCGTCGAGGTTGTGCGGGTCGGCGGCGAGAATCTGCCGCAGCACGGGGATCGCGTTCGCGTACTGACCAGCGCCGAACAGCGCCGCCGCGCGATCCATGACCGGAAAGAGCGCGATCATGTCGGCCGGGCGCGGCGCGTCCTTGCGGACCACCGGCGCTGCGCCCCCGGCGACGTAGCCGAGCGCCGCGATCCGGCGCGCCGCCTCCGCGTCGAGCGCCGCCGGCGCATGCGCGGCGTCCGGGGACGGAATCGGATAGTCCTCGAGCCCCTTGCGCGCGCCTGACGGCAGCGACACGCTGGAGCCGAGATCGCGCGCTTCCGCGGGATCGGCGTCGAGATCGTAGGTCTCGAGCCGCGCCGACAGAATCGCCTTGTAGCGACCGGCGACGGTCATCACCTGCGGCTGCCAGCCGTTTTCGAGAAACGGGTTCATCGCCTCGCCGAGCACGGGCTCGGCCGCCGCCGCGCGGAGGCTGCGCGCGTTCGGCTCACCGGCGAGGTCGAGGATCGTGTCGTAGACGCGGCGCGTGCTCACCGGCACGCCGCTGGCCTCGCCGGCCGTCACGCCAAGCCCCACGATCACCAGCGGCACGTGCAGCGTCGCCTGATACAGGAGACGCCCGTGTTCCGCCTCGCCATGTTCGCCGAGGCCCTCGCCGTGATCCGCCACCACGATCTCGGCAGCCGCGGGCCCGGACGCGGCCTCGAACGCCTGCAGCAGGCGCCCAAGCTGCTGTTCCATGAAGTCGACTTCGCCCAGGTAGGGCGGATCGCGCCGGAACCCGGATGGCGGATCGTAGGGGGCGTGCGGGTCGTAGTAGTGCACCCACACGAAACGCGGCTGCGCGGCTGGCGCACCGGCGGCCAGGGGCCTCGCCAGCTCCGCGATTGCGGCGTCGGTCGTCTCGAGGGCGTTGCGCTCGTCGCGGCCCGCCGGCATCGTGTCGTCATAGACGTTAAAGCCGCGGGCGAGACCGAAGCGGCGGTTCAGCACGAACGCGGAGACGAACGCGGCGGTGCGATAGCCGGCGCGCTGCAGTTGTTCGGCGACGAGCGGCACCGAGGCCGGCACGTAGCGGGCGTTCTGATGCACGCCGTGGCCGCCGGGATAGAGGCCGGTCATGATCGACGTGTGCGACGGCAGCGTCTCCGGCACGGCGGCGTATGCCTGGGTGAACCGGCGGCCGCGCGCCTCGAGCGCCTTGAACGCGCCGTTGTCGCCGGCGCGGCCGCTGCCGACCGCGTCGAATCGCGTCGTGTCCATCGTGACCAGCAGGATGGAGCGGCGCTCCACCGGCGCCTGCGGCGCATGGCTGCAGGCGGCCAGCGCCGCCAGGAGAAGCGCGGGGAAGAACCGGCTCACCGCGTCGAGGCCGGCTTGCGCAGCAGCTGCGCCATCCCGGGTTCGGCCATCAGCTTCTCGATCGCGTCGATCTCGATCGGCGCGAACGCCGACATGTTCTCGTAGCCGGCCGGCGTGATCACCAGCATGTCCTCGAGACGGATGTAGACGCGATCCTCGGGAATCGTCAAGGCCGGTTCGATGGTGAAGACCATGCCGGGCTCGTACTGCGTGAAGCCGCGCTGCACGTCGTGCACTTCCATGCCGACCATGTGGCCGAGCGTCGGCGGATTCGCCGCGGTGCTGGTGGCGCGCTTGCGGTACCCGTCAACGAAACGCGTCGCCGCGGCCTTGTATTTCTCCTGGGTGAACGGATACGACGCCATCAGCGCGTCCATCTTCCGGACGATCTCCTGGAAGATCGGCGGCGTCGGCCCAGGCTTGATCGACGTCATGATCGCCCGATAGAGCTTGACGTAGATGCCGTAGAGCTCGCGTTGATCGGCGCTGAACCTGCCGTTCGCCGGGAACATGCGCGTCACGTCGGACGTGTAGTACTGGTAGTCCGGCGCATAGTCCATCAGCACCAGGTCGCCGTCGGTGAGTGCCGACTGCGCGGCGTGATAGTGCGGCCAGGCGGCGTTCTTTCCGGCCGCGACCAGGCCGAAGTAGGCAGGCCCCTGCGCGTTGTGCTGCTTGAAGATGTAGTCGCCGATCGCCTCGATCTCGTACTCGTGCATGCCCGGCTCGGCCGATCGCATCGCCTCCATCATCGTCAGGCCGGCGATCCGCGACGATTCGCGCAGCAGCGCGATTTCGCGCGGGCTCTTGATCATCCGCATCTCGTCGAGGATCTCGTCGAGGTTCTCGAACGTCGCGCCCGGCGCTTTCTCCCCCAGCTTCTGACGGAAGTAGGCTTCGCGCGATCCCTGCAGATCCCACGGATCCGCTTCGCGCGCGCGCCTGTGCAGCTCCGAATGATCCGGCGTCCCCATCAGGACGGTTTCACCGCGGACCGTCGTGTAGATGCGCCGTCCCGCCAGTGTCGCCACCGTTCGATCGAACTGGTCGCGGTCCTCCACGTGCTCGAAGCCGGTGAGCCGCTCGGCTGCCGGCCCGGCTCCGAGCAACGGTCCTTCTGAGCGCTCCATCGCCGCGTTGGTCGGCAGCAGGTAGAGCGTGCTGCGCTTCGTGAGCCCGTCGATGACCGCGATCGCCCGCGGCGTCGGCACCCCGGTCAGGTAGTAGAACTGGTTGCTCTGGCGGAACTTCTCGTACGACGCGGTCTCGGCGGCGCCCTGCAGCACGGCGACGCCGTCGCCGATCCGCTGCATCAGCGTCGCGCGGCGGGCGGCAAACTCGTCCTTCGGCAGCCCGGTCGCGAAGAGCGGCGGCCCCTGCTGCGCGGCAGGGGCGGCGACGAACGAGGCCAGAGCCGTCGCGGCGAGCGCGAGCAGACGGTGTTTCATGCTGGAATAATGCCACGGATGAACACGGACCCACACGCATGAACCAGTATCCGCTCGCGCGGCGCGACGCCATCGTCGAGACGCTTCACGGCGTGACCGTCGACGATCCCTACCGCTGGCTCGAAGACGACCGGTCGCCGGAGACCGGCGTGTGGACGGCCGCCCAGAACGCGCTCACGCGGCAGCGCCTCGACGGACCGCGCCGCGACGCACTGGCGGCGCGCCTGCGCGGGCTCTACGACTACCCGCGCACGCTGTCGCTGGTCGGCCGCGGCGGCCGCTACTTCTACACCCACAATCCCGGCGCGCTCGATCAGCCGATCCTCTACGTCCGGGACAGCGTACATGCCGAGCCGCAGTTGCTCCTCGACCCGAACCGGTTGAGCGAGGACCGGACCACGGCGCTGACGGCGTACGAGGTGTCGCCCGACGGCCGCCAGGTGGCGTACGCGTTGTCGATCCACGGCAGCGATCGGCAGATCGTGCGCGTACTCGGCCGCGAGGACGTGCTGCAATGGGTGAAGTTCGCCAGCATCGCGTGGACCGCCGGCGGCGAAGGCTTCTATTACCTGCGCTTTCCGGAGCCGGGCCGCGTGGCCCACGACGACGAGCAGTACTTCGGCCGGCTTTATTTCCATCGGCTTGGCGACGCCCAGTCGCAGGACCCGCTGATATTCGCGCACCCCGTGCGCGAGGTCGTGCCGTCGGTGCGCGTCACCTCGAGCGGGCGCTGGCTGGTCGTCACCGCACACCGCGGCGCCAGCGACGACTCGGAGGTCTATGCGGTCGAGGTGAGGGATCCGGCGTCAGAGACCCGAAAGCCGCGAGCGCTGTTCGTCGGGTTCGACGCCGCCTACCAGTTCATCGAGGAAGCGAACGGGCTGCTCTACTTCCGCACCACCCAGGGAGCGCCGCTCGGACGGATCGTCGCCATCGACCCGGACAGTCCCGGCGGGCTGCGCGAGGTCGTCGCGGAGTCGTTCGATCGCCTGTCGGCCGTCGTCATGGCGCGCGACCGGATCGTGGCGTCGTACCTCCACGACGCGAGCGATACGCTGCGCACCTTCACGCTCGACGGGGCCCCGGTCGGCGACATCGAGCTGCCGGGGATCGGATCGCTGGTCTCGCTCGACGCGGAGCCGGGCAGCGACGACGCCTGCTTCGTGTTCACGTCGTTCGTCGATCCGCCGGCGGCGTGGATCTGGACGAACGGCGCGATCCGATCGTTCGACCGTATCCCGCCGCCGGCGGCCGGCGCCGATCGGTATCAGACGTCCCAGGTGTGGTATCCGAGCGGGGACGGCACGCGCATATCGATGTTCCTCGTTCACCGCGCTGGCGTCGTTCCTGACGGGGAGCGGCCGGTGCTCCTGAGCGGCTACGGCGGGTTCAACATCAGCCGCACACCCGCCTACGATCCCGGCAACTTCCCGTTCCTCGACGCCGGCGGCGTGTTCGCGCTCGCCAACCTGCGCGGCGGCGGCGAGTATGGAGAAGCGTGGCATCGCGCCGGCATGCTCGAACGCAAGCAGAACGTCTTCGACGATTTCATCGCCGCCGCAGGGCATCTGGTCGCGGCGGGCTGGACGACGCCGGCGCGAATCGCCATCGAAGGCGGCAGCAACGGCGGACTGCTCGTCGGGGCCGCGATGCTGCAGCGCCCGGATCTCTTCGGCGCCGTCGTCTGCCGCGTGCCGGTCGCCGACATGCTGCGGTATCACCTGTTCACGGTCGGCCGCTTCTGGATTCCGGAGTACGGATCGGCAGACGACCCTGGGCAGTTCCCGTATCTGCTTGCCTATTCGCCGTACCACAACGTCCGGAGCGGCGAACGCTATCCGCCGGCGCTGGTGATGACTGCCGACACCGACGATCGCGTCGCGCCCGGCATGGCGCGCAAGTTTGCGGCGCGGTTGCAGGCCGACGCGGAAGGCGGACCGTTCCTGATCCGGATCGAGACGAAGGCCGGACATGGCGCCGGCAAGCCGATCGCCAAGGTCATCGAGGAGGACGCCGACATCCTGACGTTCGTCTTCGACGCGATCGGGATGCCATAGGAGGCGTGTCAATAAAGGGCGGGCCTTCAGGTCTGCCACACCCGCCTGCAGGGCGGCCTTCAGGCCCGCCACGCCCCTCCCGTAGCGCGGGCCTTCAGGCCCGCCGCGCCGCTCAGGCCTTGAGAGCCGCGCCGAAGGCGCGCGCGGTCTGCGGACGCGCATCGGGAGACGGCGCGAGCGCGGCGCGGATGGCGGATGCCGCCGCCTCAGGCAGCGTCGGCTGCAGCGCGCGCGGGTCGGCCGGCTGCCCGCGCAGCATCGCGCCGAGCAGGGCCGGCATGTTCGCACCCGTATACGGAGGCACGCCGGTGGCCATCTCGTAGGCGAGCACGCCGATCGTGAAGACGTCGGCGCGCACGTCGGCGCTCTGCCCGGTGAGCAGCTCAGGCGCGACGTACAGCAGCTCGAGGTCCGCGAGGCCGCTTCCATGCAGCGTCGCGTCCCCCATCGTCGCCAGCAGGTCCTGCGCCTGCCAGATCCCGGCGCTCGAGATCATCAGGCGCGCGCCGTCTTCGTCGCTGGCGACGCGCATGATGTCCGGGCTGAGGCCGCAGAGCAGCCCGCCTTTGCGATGCATCGCCGTGGCCGCCTCCACGAGCTGCGCGAGAAGCGGCTGCAGCCGCGGCCACGGAATCGAGCCATCCTGCTGGAGGAGCTGGCGCAGGCTGGGCCCCTCCACGAAATCGGTGACCAGGTAGACGAGGTCTCCTTCTTCGCCGTAGTCGCGGACCTGCAGGATGGACGGATGCGCCACCTGCAGGGTCTTCGCCTCGCGGAGAAACCGGTCGCGCACCGCCTCCCAGTTGCGATCCGGACCGCGCCGCAGCATCCGGATCGCCACCGGATGTCCGAGCGCGCGGTGCGTGCCGCGGAAGACTTCGCTCCCAAGACGTCCGGCGCCGAGCCGCTCGCCGAAGTCGTAGGTGCCGAGCATCCCGCCGGCTGCGGCGGCCGGCGCCAGCCCGCTCGTGACAATCGTCGACCGTCCGCCGTCGCCGCCGTGCAGCGCGGCCGCGAACGCCGCGATCGTCGGGTAGCGGTGCTCCGGCGCCTTCGCCAGAGCGCGGCCGAGCACGATGTCGATCCACTTCGGCAGGTCGCTACGGTATTGCGACGGCGGCGGCGTCGGCTGCTGCAGGACCGCGGTGATGAGCTGCGCCGGATCGTCCTTCTCGAAGGGCGGATGGCCGGTCAGCAGCTCGTAGACGATGACGGCCACGCTGTACTGATCCGCCCGGGCGTCGAGCGCCGCGCCGACCAGCTGCTCGGGGGAGGCGTAGGTGAACGTGCCGACGAACTCGTGCTCCAAGGTCAGCCGCGTCGAGTCGGAGCCGAGCTCGCGGACGAGCCCGAAGTCGACGATCTTGTAGAGGCGGGTGCCGCCCCCGAAATCGTGCGCCACGACGTTGGACGGCTTCATGTCGCGGTGCACGATGCCGTGGTCGTGCGCCAGCTGCAGCGCGCTGCAGACCGGCACGATGATCGACTGCGTCTCGGCGATCGTGAACCCGCGCTCGCGCCCGACCATCTCGACGCGCAGGCTGGGGCCGCTGAGCAGCTCCATCACCAGGAACGGGCGGCCCTCGGTGTCGACGTTGTAGTCGTAGATCGAGACGATGTTGGGGTGGCGCAGCTGCGCGCAGGCGCGGCTCTCGCGCAGGAAGCGCTCGCGCGCCGCCTGGTCGGTGGCGTACTCGGCGAGCACGATCTTGATGGCGACCTCGTCCCCGAGCAGGCGGCGGCGGGCGCGGAAGACGGCGCCCATGCCCCCTTCCGCGAGAGGCTCGATCACTTCGTAGCGGCCGTCGAGGATGGTCCCGGCTTCGAGCACGGCCTCCTGAGTATAGCGACGGAGAAACACGGATAATAGGGCCCATGTCGACCTCTCTTGCGATCCCGGCGTCCGGCGCGCTCGACTTCCTCGCGCTCGGCGGGCTCGTCCATCGCCTCGACCCTGGGGCCGTGCCGTTCCGGCGGGCGCACGGCTGCGAGATCCACGTCAGCGGCGGCGAGTTCAACTGCGCCGCCAACCTCTCCGACTGCTTCAGGATGCGCACCGGGATCGCCACCGCGATGGTCGACTACCCGATCGGCGATCTGATCTCGGGCCAGGTGCGGGCGATGGGCGTCACGCCGTTCTACAAAACGTTCAAGCACGATGGCGTCCGCGGTCCCAACATGGCGGCGGTCTACAGCGATCGCGGCTTCGGCATCCGCGGACCGGTCGTCTTCTACAACCGCTCGAACGAGGCGGCAGGGCTGCTGCAGCCGGGCGATTTCGACTGGAAGGGAATCTTCGGCAAGGGCGTGCGCTGGTTCCACAGCGGCGGCATCTTCGCGGCGCTGTCGCCAACGACCTCGGAATTGATCGTCGAGGCGATGCAGGCCGCCAAGGCGCACGGCGCCGTGACCTCGCTCGATCTGAACTACCGCGAAAAGCTCTGGACCGCCGCCGGCGGCGCCGAGCGCGCCGTCTCGACCCTCGCCCGCATCGTCGAGCACGTCGACGTCCTGGTCGGCAACGAAGAGGACCTGCAGAAGGGGCTCGGCATTCCGGGCCCGAAGGTCAGCGCGAAATCGAAGCTTGATCCGAGCGCGTTCTTCGAGATGATGGGGCAGGTCGTCGCGCGCTTCCCCAAGATCAAGATCGTCGCGACGACGCTGCGGGAAGTGCACTCGACGAACCGCCACGAGTGGGGCGCGGTGGCGTGGGTGAACGGCAACACTCACGTTTCCCCGACCTGCACGCTCGACGTCCTCGATCGCGTCGGCGGCGGCGACGGCTTCGCCTCAGGATTCTTCTACGGGCTGATGAGCGGCAAACCGCCCGAAGACGCCGTCCGTCTCGGCTGGGCGCACGGCGCGCTGCTGACGACGTTCCCGGGCGATACCAGCATGGCCACGCTCGAACAGGTGGAGTCGTTCGCCAAGGGCGGCTCCGCGCGGATCGCGCGGTAGCGAAGCATCGTACCTGACTCTTTTGGAGTCGTGACCTCTCAGGCGATCAGCGGAAGATCCCCTTCAGTTTCCGCCCGAGCCCGCTGAAGAACCCCTGCACGGCGCGCTTGAACTGCTGCTTGACGGTGCCTTGGTGGATCGGGCACAGCTGCGTAGGGATGTTGTCGCCTGACTTGAAGTACTCCGTATAGACCGGGCAGCCCTCGACGGGGCGCAGGTACGAGACCTTGCACAGCTGCACCTCCTCCATGTCGGGCGGCGGCGCGAAATCGCGGGCCGGACGCAGGCGCGCCGCCGACTTGATGAAATCGGCCCAGATCGGCAGCGCATAACGCGCGCCGTAGGCCTCGCGGCCGATCGGCGCAGGCTGATCCTCGCCAACCCACACACCCGCGACCGTCGACGAGGTGAACCCCACGAACCATGCGTCCTTGAACGCGTCGGTCGTGCCGGTCTTCCCCGCCGCCGCGAAGCGGATGCCATACGTCGTGCGGGCGGTCGAGCCGGTCCCGCGATCGACGACGTCCTCCAGCATCGACACCATCTGATACGCGACCTCGGCGCCGATGACGCGGTCCTGTTGCGCCGGGTTGTCCCAGGCCACGGAGCCGTCGGCGTCGGTGACGCGGGCGATCCCGCGCGGGCGCACGGCGAACCCGCCGTTGGGGAACGCCGCATAGGCGGTCGTGAGGTCGAGCGGCGTCACCACGCCGGTTCCGAGCGCCAGCGAGGGGACGTCGGGAAGATCGCGCAGCCCGACGCCGGCGGCCAGATCGAGGATCGGGCGCGACCCGATCTTCTGCTGCAGCAGCGCGGCTGCGCGGTTGTTCGATTCGATCAGCGCGGCGCGCAGCGTCAGCGTGTCTTCGTCCTCCGCGTGCGCGTTGCGCGGCGCCCACTCGTCGGGCCCCTGCGGCGCGATGCGGGTCAGACCGTCCAGCACGCTGACCGGGGACAGGCCCCTCGCCAGCGCCGCCGCGAACAGGAACGGCTTGAACGCCGATCCGGGCTGCCGCCGGCTCCGCCAGGCGCGGTTGAACTGCGACTCGCGGAAGTCGCGGCCGCCGACCATCGCCAGGATATTGCCGGTGGCGGGGTCGATCGCGACCAGCGCCGCCTGGAGCTGGCTGTTGCCGGTGCGGCGCAGGCCGTTCTCCACGGCGCGCTCCGCCGCATCCTGAAGCTCCGGCACGAACGTCGTCTCGACTCTCCAGTCGGGTGGATGGTCGCCGCCGAACCGCTCGCGGAACTGCTGGCGGAGGAATTCCTTGGCGTAGCCGTGCCGTGACTCGAGGGCGCCGGGAAATCCGAGCACGCGCGGCGGCGCGCGCAGCGCGGCCTGTTCCTGCTGCGCCGAGATGAAGCCTTCCTCGCGCATGCGCCGCAGAACGGTGTGGCTGCGCTCGAGCGCGCCTTCATAGTTCGACCACGGCGACAGCGCAGATGGCGCGCGAATCAGCCCCGCGATCATCGCCGCCTCGGGCAGCGACAGCCGGCTCGCCGCCTTGCCGTACATGTTTTCCGACATCGTCTCGACGCCGTAGACGCCGGCGCTCAGGAAGACGCGGTTGAGGTACAGCTCGAGGATCTGCTTCTTGCGCAGCTCCTGCTCGAGCAGTAGCGCGATCACCGCCTCCTGCGCCTTGCGCCCGATCGTCCGCTTGTTCGAGAGGAACAGCGTGCGCGCGAGCTGCTGCGTCAGCGTGCTGCCCCCCTCCATCCGCCCGCCGCGGCTGACGTCACGGAAGACGGCGCGCGACAACCCGATCGGATCGATGCCGAAGTGGTGATAGAAGCGGTGGTCCTCGACCGCCACCACCGCGTCGCGCAGTGCCGGCGCGATCTCGTCGATCGGGACGTCGTGGCGCTGCTCGTCCATCCGGAACCAGGGCTGGCCGTCGGCCGAGTAGAACCAGGTGTCGCCGACGCCGCGCCGCAGCTTGTAGACCGCCCATCCCTGGCGCATCGACCAGACCACGACGATGGCGGTGACCGCGACGAGGCACGCGTAGAGGCCGGGAATGAGATTCCGCCTCAAGGCGGACACGACCCGGGTCATCTGGCGGCCGGACCTTCAGGTCCGGGGATCCGGCGTCTGGCGTTCAGCACGAGCGACAGCACGAAGTAGTAGACGGGGAAGCTCAGCGATCCGATCGTCAGCCATCGGGGCGGTGACGGCCAGAGCGCGATCATCGCCGCGAGCGCCGCCGCCCACACCGCGCCGTACGCGAGCGTGAGTCGGCGCAGCTCTGGGGTGCGCGTTGGATAGACGTAGCCGATGCGGACGAAGACCAGCGCGCTCAGCACCACAAGCACGCCGGCGTTGACGAGCGGCGGCGCGCCGAGCGCGAGGAGATAGAGCACCACAATGTTCCAGTACGACGGAAAGCCGGTGAAGAAATGGTCCGCGGTCTTGGCATCGGGCGCGACGAAACCGTACATGCTACTCACCAGCACCGCCGCCGCCACCGGCAGGACGGTCCAGCGGGCGAGCCCGCCCGACGCCTCGAGCAGCAGCAGCGGCACGAACACGAACGTCAGGTAGTCGACGATGTCGTCGATGCGTCCGCCGTCGATGGCCGGCAGCACCTCGGACACCCGCGCGCGGCGCGCCAGCATTCCGTCGGTCGCGTCGACGAGGGTCGCGGCGAACAGCGCGGCCAGCGCCAGACGATAGTCGCCCTGCACGACGCCGCAGCCGGCGACGAATGCCAGCACCGCTCCCGACGCCGTATACACGTGCACGAGCCACGCACGGATACGGCCGTGCTTGGCTGCGGCGTAAGCCATCGTGTAGAATCTGAGCACATTCCAATCCCCAGCGGGGTGTCTTTTCACACTCAAGCTTGCAGGCTGAGTCGTGGCAGGCTGGAGGTCTGTTTTGGTGCCACCGCAGTTCAAGCGCCCTCGCTTCTACATGCCCGCTGCGCTCGTCGTCTGCGCGCTGGCCGCAATCGGATATGCCCTGCTGCGTCCTCGCCCGACGCCGCCGGATCTCGCGTTCTCCGAGTTCCTGCAACAGATCGACCGCGGCGCCATCACCCAGGTCCGGTTCGCCGACGGCGCCATCGCCCTCGAGCTGCGCGACGGCCGGCACGCGCGCACGGTGCCGCCGCCGAACTTCCTCGTCTCGGATGCGTTCCTCGCCACGCTGACGCAGCGCGGCGTTCGCATCGAGGCCCAGCCCGTGGCCGAGCCCGGCGCCTTCAACCCTGGCGCCATCGCGCTGAGCGGCCTCTTTCTCGCGCTGCTCGGGTTCACCGTGTACCGCACGACGGCCGGCCGCATTCACACACCGGGCCGCGCCAGAGTCGCCGACCGCGACAGCCAGGTCGTGACGTTCCAGGACGTGGCCGGGGTCGACGAGGCGAAGGACGAAGTCAAAGAGATCGTCGAGTTCCTGCGGCAGCCCGAGCGCTTCGAGACGATCGGCGGCCGGATCCCGAAGGGGGTCCTGCTCATCGGGCCGCCGGGCACCGGCAAGACGCTGCTGGCGCGATCGATCGCCGGCGAGGCCGGCGTGCCGTTCATCTTCGCCAGCGGATCCGACTTCGTCGAAATGTATGCCGGGGTCGGCGCCGCCCGGGTGCGCCGGCTGTTCAAGGATGCGCGTCGTCACAAGTCGTGCATCGTCTTCATCGACGAGCTCGATGCGGTCGGTCGCAGCCGCGGCGGCAGCTCGCTCAGCCACGAAGAGCGCGAACAGACGTTGAACCAGTTGCTGGTCGAGATGGACGGCTTCGAATCGGCGCGCGGCATCGTCGTCATAGCGGCGACCAACCGGCAGGACATCCTCGACCCCGCGCTGCTCCGTCCGGGACGCTTCGACCGCCAGGTGATGGTCGGCAACCCCGACGTGAAGGGGCGTGAGGCGATTCTCAGCGTGCACAGCCGGCGGATCGCGATGGCCGACGACGTAAACCTGCGCGCGATCGCCCGCGGCACGCCTGGTTTCTCCGGCGCCGATCTCGCCAACCTGGTCAACGAGGCCGCGCTCGCTACCGCCCGCGACGGACGCGGCCGCGTCGACGGGCGCGACATGGAGCGCGCACGCGACAAGGTGCTGATGGGCGTCGAGCGCCGGTCCGTCCAGCTCAGTGAGCTGGACCGCGTCAACTGCGCGTATCACGAGGCGGGCCACGCCGTCGTGGCGGCGCTGCTCCCGCTGGCGGATCCGCTGCACAAGGTCTCGATCGTGCCGCGCGGCCGCGCGATGGGCGTGACGATGCAGCTGCCCGAGCAGGACCGCCACACCTATACCCGCGGCTATCTCGAAGCGCAGATCACCGTGCTGATGGGCGGCCGCGTCGCCGAGGAGCTCTTCATGAACCACATGACGAGCGGCGCCAGCAACGACATCGAGCGCGCCACCGACATCGCCCAGCACATGGTGTGCGAGTGGGGCATGTCGTCGCTCGGCATGCGGGCGTTCCGCAAGGCCGGCAACCAGTTCGAAGGCGATCGCAGCCACACGATGAGCGAAGCGACGGCGCGCCGCGTCGACGAGGAGATCGAGAAGATCATCCAGGACAGCTACGCGGCGGCCGGCCGCCTGCTCGACCGCAACCGCACCACCGTCAAGGCGATGGCGGAAGCGCTGCTCGATCAGGAATCGCTCGAGGCCGACGACCTGCGCGAGATCCTGGCCAGGACCAGCGCGACCGCCTGAGGCGCGGCGGCGTGGACGGATCAGCCGTTCCGGCGCCGCGTCGCGCCCGCCCTACTTCGCGGCGGCGAGCCGGCGATCGATCTCGGCGATCGCGGCGTCGATCTGCTTCTTGCGTATCGGATGCGTCGTCGCCGTCGCCTGCCGCGTCAGCTCGGCCCTCGCCAGCTTCAGCGATTCCCGCTCGCGAACCTTCTCCGGATCGATGACCGGCGTCGGTCCACCCGTGCGCCGGCGGTCCGCCTCGCGCTCTTCCATGCGTTCCTGGATGCGCGCTTCGGCGTCAACCAGGCCCTCTCCCGAATCTCCCATTACCTAAGAATACCGAAGACAGGAGACAGAATACAGAAGAGAGAATGGTAAACGTGGCGAAACGGACGGACGTATTAGACCTGTTCCAGCCGGCAGTCGCCGAATGGTTCCGCGCCAGTTTTGCGGCGCCGACGCCGCCCCAGGTGCACGGATGGCCCGCGATCGCGCGCGGCGAGTCCACGTTGATCCTCGCGCCAACCGGCAGCGGCAAGACCCTCGCCGCCTTCTTGTGGGCGATCAACCAGGTTATCTTCGGCTCGCGCGCCCCGCGCGAATCCCGGCCACGCCGCGGCGGTGACGCCGGCGCGCGCGTCCTCTATATCTCTCCGCTGAAGGCACTCGCCGTCGACGTCGAACGGAATCTGCGCTCGCCGATCGCCGGCATCGCCAATCGCGCCGCCGCGCGCAACGAGCCGTTCCGCATGCCGACCGTCGCGATTCGGAGCGGCGACACGCCCGCCGCCGAACGTGCGCGCTTTCAGCGGGAGCCCGCCGACATCCTGATCACGACGCCGGAATCGCTGTACCTGCTGCTCACCTCGAACGCGCGAGAGGCGCTCCGCTCGATCGAGACGGTGATCGTCGACGAGATCCACGCGCTGGTGCCGACCAAGCGCGGGGGGCACCTGGCGCTGTCGCTCGAGCGCCTGCAGGCGCTGGCCGCGGCACCGCCGCAGCGGATCGGCCTGTCGGCGACGCAGCGGCCGCTCGACGAAGTGGCGCGCTTCCTCGGCGGAGTCGACGCGGGGTCGGGCCGCGGCCGGAGCCGAGCCAAGGGGCGCGGCGCTGACGCCAGGGAGGCGCTGCACGACGAGTTCGCCGGGCGCTCCGGGCCCGGCACGTTCCGCCCCGTCACCATTGTCGACACGTCGCTGAAGAAGCAGCTGGAGCTCACCATCGAGGTGCCGGTCGAGGACATGGCGCGCATGGGGGAACCGGACGAGATCGTGAGCGGACCCGCCGCCGGCGGCAATCGCGCCTCGATCTGGGCGGCCATCTACCCTCGTCTGCTCGAACTGGTGCGATCGCACCGCTCGACGCTCATCTTCGTGAACAGCCGCCGCATCGCGGAGCGGATCGCCGGCGCCCTCAACGAGCTGGCCGGCGAACCGCTGCTCCGCGCCCACCACGGATCGCTGGCGCGGCCGCAGCGCATCGAGATCGAAGACCGCCTCAAGGCTGGACAGATCCGCGGCCTGGTCGCCACCTCGTCGCTCGAACTGGGGATCGACATGGGCGCGATCGACCTGGTCGTGCAGATCGAGGCGCCGCCGTCAGTCGCCAGCGGCATGCAGCGGATCGGCCGCTCCGGCCACACCATCGACCAGCCGAGCCGCGGCATCATCGTGCCCAAGTACCGCGGCGACCTGATCGCCTGCGCCGCCGTCACGCGCGCCATGCACGAGGCCCGCATCGAGTCGATCCGCTATCCGCGCAACCCGCTCGACGTGCTGGCGCAGCAGGTGGTCGCGATGGTCGCGATGGAGCCGTGGGACGTCGACGCGCTCTTCACCGCGGTGCGCGGCGCGGCGCCGTTCGCGGACGTGAGCCGCGCGATCTTCGAGGGCGTCCTCGACATGCTGTCGGGGCGCTATCCCTCCGACGACTTCGCCGATCTGCGTCCGCGCCTGACGTGGGATCGCCTGAACAACCAGGTCACGGCCCGCGAGGGGGCGAAGCGCGTCGCCGTGATCAACGGCGGCACGATTCCCGATCGCGGGCTCTATGGCGTGTTTCTCGTCGGCGAGCGGGGCCCCGGCGCGCGCGTCGGGGAGCTCGACGAAGAAATGGTGTTCGAGAGCCGCGTCGGCGAGACGTTCCTGCTGGGCGCCTCGACCTGGCGGATCGAGGAAATCACCCACGACCGCGTCATCGTGTCGCCCGCCCCGGGCCAACCGGGCAAGATGCCGTTCTGGAAGGCCGACACGGCGGGCCGGCCGCTCGAGCTCGGTCGCCACATCGGCGAACTGGTGCGAAGCCTCCGCGAGATGCCGGCGGCCGCCGCCGTCTCGCGGCTGCGCCGGCAGCACGATCTGGATGCCCGCGCCGCGGAGAACCTGCTGCGCTACCTCGCCGATCAGGCGGCGGCGACCGGCGCGGTCCCCGACGATCGGACGATCGTCGTCGAGCGCCTGCGCGACGAGCTCGGCGACTGGCGCATCTGCCTGCTCTCGCCGTTCGGCGGACGCATCCACGCCCCGTGGGCGATGGCGGTGATCGAACGCGTCAAGGCCGAAACCGGCATCGATGCCGAGACGATGTGGACCGACGACGGGTTCGTGGTGCGCTTCCCGGAGACCGAGGCGCCGCCCGATCCGGGCCTGCTGATGCCGGCGTCGAGCGAAGCGGAAGCGCTCGTCGTCAGGCAGCTCGGCGGCACGGCGCTCTTCGCCGCGAAGTTCCGCGAGGCGGCCGCCCGGGCGCTGCTGCTGCCGCGACGCCGCCCCGGCGGCCGGACCCCGCTGTGGCAGCAGCGCAAGCGCGCCGCCGATCTCCTGGCGGTCGCGGCCCGGTTCGGATCGTTCCCGATCGTGCTCGAGGCCTTCCGGGAAGTGCTGCGCGACGTGTTCGACATCCCGGCACTCGTCGACACGCTGCGCCGGATCGAAGCGCGCGAGATCCGCAGCGTCACCGTCGATTCGACGCTGCCGTCGCCGTTCGCCTCGGCGCTCCTGTTCGGCTATGCGGCCAACTATATCTACGACGGCGACGCGCCGCTGGCGGAGCGCCGGGCGCAGGCGCTGGCGATCGATCAGGCGCAGCTGCGCGAGCTGCTCGGCGAGGCGGAGCTCCGCGAACTGCTCGACGGCGACGCGTTGGCCGACGTCGAGGCGCAGTTGCAGCAGCTCGACGCCCGTTACCGCGCCCGCTCGGCTGACGCGATTCACGATCTGCTGCTCCACCTCGGCGACCTGACGCGCGAGGAGATCGCGGCGCGGGCCACCATCGCGGTCGACCAGCCGCTCGACGCGCTTCGGCGCGGCCGCCGGGTCATCGAGATCGGCGTCGGCGCCGCGGCGCGGTGCATCCCGATCGAGTACGCCGCACGCTATCGCGACGCGCTCGGCGCCGCGCTGCCGCCGGGACTGCCGGAGGGGCTGCTGGCGCCGGTCGCGGACGCGGCGCTCGATCTGGCGCGGCGCTATGCGCGCACGCATGCGCCGTTCACCACCGCGGAGTTCGCCGCACGCTACGGTCTGGGCCGCGCCGCCGCCGAAGGGCTGCTGACGATTCTCGCCGCGGCCGGCCGCGTCATCGAAGGGGAATTCCGTCCCGGCGGCAGCGGCCGCGAATGGTGCGATCCGGAAGTGCTCCAGACCATCCGGCGCCGCTCGCTCGCCAAGCTGCGCCGCGAGGTCGAGCCCGTCGAGCCGCCTGTGCTCGCGCGGCTCGTCACGTCATGGCAGGGGCTCGTGCGGCCCCGCGCCGGTCTCGATGCGCTGCTCGACGCGATCGAGAACCTGCAGGGCGCGCCGCTCTCGGCGTCGATCCTCGAACGCGACATCCTTGCCGCCCGCGTCCACGGCTATACGCCCGCCGATCTCGACGCGCTGGCGTCCGCCGGCGAAGTCGTGTGGCGCGGCATCGAGCCGGTCGGCGACCGCGACGGACGCGTGGCGCTCTACCTCACCGATCAACTCGGGCGCCTGTGGCGGCCGCCGGCGATCGGCGAGCCCGGCCCGCGCGAGCAGGCGCTGCTCGCGCATCTCGGCACACACGGGGCATCGTTCTTCGCAGCGCTGCACGAGGCGGCCGGCGGCGGCTACCCAGGCGAGACGGTCGAGGCCCTGTGGGACCTGGTCTGGAAGGGACTGGTGACGAACGACACCTTCCACGCGCTGCGCGCCTTCACCCGGGCGCCCGAGCGGCGCGCGCGACGCCACGGGCGGCAGCGAAGTCCCGCCGCCTTCCGCAGCCGCCGCGCCGCGCCGCCGTCGGCGGAAGGACGCTGGTCGCGGCTCGGCGATCGCGTCCAGGCGCGCGTCTCCGATACGCAGTGGTCGACCGCTACCGCGCAGCAGCTGCTCGCGCGCTACGGCGTGGTGACGCGCGACGTGGCGGGCGCGGAGGGAATCGCCGGAGGATTCGCCGCGGTCTACGACGTGCTGAAAGCGCTCGAGGATCAAGGCCGGGTGCGCCGCGGGTATTTCATCGGCGGCGTCGGCGCCACGCAATTCGCGCTGCCGCCCGCGCTCGAACTGCTCCGCTCGCTGCGCGAACGGCCCGACGACCCCGAGGTGCTCACGATCGCCGCCACCGATCCCGCCAATCCCTACGGCACCATGCTGAAGTGGCCGGAGCCGCCGCCGGGTGAGTCTGGCGCGGGCCGCGCGCCCACCCGGACGGCCGGCGCTCTCGTCGTGCTCGTCAACGGCGCGCTCGCCGCGTACGTGCCGCGCGGCGGCCGCCAGGTGGTGGCGTGGCTGCCCGAGGACGAGCCGCAGCGATCGCTCACCGGCCGGGCGCTGGCCGGGGCGCTCGCCTCGCTCGCCCGTCACGATTCGCGCGGCGGCCTGCTCGTCGCCGAAGTCAACGGCGGCGATCCCGCGCTCCACCCGCTCGCCGCCTTCCTCGTCGAGTCCGGCTTCCATCCGTCTGCCCTGGGATTCCAGATGCGGCGGCCTCCCGCGGCGTCATCGGACTGAATCGATGCCCGAAGGCGATGCGACTTTTCGAACCGCCCGGACGCTGAATCGTGCGCTGGCGGGCGACCGTGTGGTCCGCTTCGAATCGGTCCTGCCGGCGCTCACCCGCGTTCACGAGGACACGCCGATCACCGGACGCACAGTCGAGCAGGTCGAAGCGGCGGGCAAGCACGTCCTGATGCGGTTCTCCGGCAATCTCGTGCTGCGCTCGCACATGCGGATGAACGGCGCCTGGCACGTCTATCGTCCGGGCGAGCGGTGGCGGCGAGCCCGGCGTGACATGCGGATCGTCGTCGCCACCGCGCGATTCGAGGCGGTCGCCTTCAGCGTGCCGATCGCCGAGTGGCTCGATGCGCGCGCCGAGGCGCGCCAGCCCGCGCTGCGCTCACTCGGACCGGATCTGCTCGGTGACACGTTCGACGAGACCGAGGCCTTTCGGCGCGTCCGCGCGAGCGGCCGCGACGCCATCGCCGACGTCCTCCTCGACCAGCGCGTCGTCGCCGGCATCGGCAACGTCTACAAGTCCGAGGTGCTGTTCATCTGCCGCGTCAACCCGTTCGCCCCGGTCGCCGAGATCGCCGGCGAGCGCCTGCTCGCCCTGCTTCACACCGCGCGGAAGTTGCTGCTGGCAAACGTGACCGGGCTGGGCGGAATCACGACGTATCTCGGCTATCGCAGGACTCGCGGCAGCGATCCGGCTCAGCACCGCTATGTGTACGGGCGGGCGCGCCGCCCGTGCCGCCGCTGCGGCACGCCGATCCTGGTGGAGGCGCAAGGCCCTCATGCGCGCCTGACCTACTGGTGTCCCGCGTGCCAGCCCGCGGACCCCGCGGGGATCACGGATGGCGGATCACCCAGGTGACGCGGCCGTCGGCGCCGACGAGGCGTTCAACGCTGCTGGCGGACGACTGGTAGGACCCGGGGATCGTCCCGGCCGCGTCCGACTGAGGTGCTCCGAAAGAGCCGGCCGCGTCCGGTACGCTCGCCGAGCCGTGAATCGGGCACGGGGCGGTCGGAACGCTGCCGATGGGAAAGTAGTCGTCGTAGACACTCGCCCGCGTCTTCGGCGGCGCTCCGGCACTCCGGCCGCTCGCGCCGATCGGCTCTCCCGGCAGATCGACCACGCCAGCCTGAACGTAGTTCACGCCAGTCCAGCCATGACGGCAGGCGTCGGTGGCGAGCATGCCGGTGAGTCGGCACACGGTCGCCTTCTCGACGTCGGGCGGCGGCTGGAACGCGTCGGGACGATCGTGCACCGTCGCCCGTTTCATGAACGCGGCCCAGGCCGGCACCGCCACCACCGCCGCGAAGCCGCGGGCCATGATCGGCGCGGGCTTGTCGAGGCCGAACCAGACGCCGGCCACGAGGTGCGGCGTGTAGCCCACGAACCAGCCGTCGGTATAGTCGTCGGTGGTCCCCGTCTTGCCCGCGGCGGGTAACTTGAATCCGGCGGCGCGCGCGCTCGTCGCGGTCCCCGAGTCTATGACGTCGGCGAGCATGCTGCTCATGAGAAACGCCGTGGCGGGCGTCACCGCCTGCCGTCGCATCGGCACGTCCGTCCACAGCGGTGTGCCGGCCGCGTCTTCGACGCGGGTAATGAGATGCGGCGCGATCGCGACGCCGCTATTGGCAAAGGCGGCGTAGGCGGACGTGAGTTCGAGCAGCGTGACGGACCCGGTGCCGAGCGCGAGCGACGGCACGGCGGGCATCGGCGACTCGATGCCGAGACGCTGCGCGTAATAGGTCGCCTGCGAGATGCCGACCCGCTGCAGCAGTTGCGCCGCCGCACGGTTGCTGGAGAGCCGGAGCGCATCGCGCAGCGAGTAGTCGCCGGCCTCGTGCTCGCCGGCCGGCAGCCACGGTCCGTCGGCGGTCATGATCGGTTCATCGAGATCTCGCAGGACCGATGCCGGCGCCATCCCGTGCTCCAGCGCGGCCGCGTAGACGATCGGCTTGAACGCGGAGCCGGGCTGGCGGCGTGCCTGCGTGGCGCGGTTGTAACCCGTCGACCCGGAGTCACGCCCGCCGACCAGCGCCCGCACTTCGCCCGACGCCGGATCGATCGCGACCAGGCTGGCCTCGAGATCGCGCGCCGATTTCTGCGCACGCGCAACCTGCGCGACGCGCGCGTCGATCGACGCGTCGGCCGCACACTGCATCTCTTGGTCATAGCCCGTGTAGACGTGCAGGCCGCCGCGCAGCACCTGCTTGCCGCCGAACCGGGCGATCAGCTCCCGGCGCACCTCCTCCTCGTAGTAGCGGCCGCAGTCGCGGTCGTGATCCGCGGCGCGACCGATCGCCGGTGGCAGGAGCGGCATGCCTCGCGCGTGCGCGTAGTCGGCCGCGGTCAGGCGGCCCGTGTCGCGCATCACGCGCAGCACCAGGTTGCGACGCGCCAGGGCCCGCTCTGGCGCCGCGGACGGGGAGTACAAGATCGGCGATCGCACGAGCGCGGCGAGCAGCGCCGCCTCGTGCGGTTCCAGCGCCGCCGCCGGCTTGCCGAAGTAGCCGCGCGCCGCCGCCTCGACGCCGTAGTAGCCCTCGCCGAAATACACGGCGTTCAGATACGCGCTCAGGATCTCGGCCTTCGAATAGCGCTCCTCGAGGCGCACCGCGATCGCCGCTTCACGGACCTTGCGTTCGAAGGTGCGCCGCGGTGTCAACTGTTCGAGCCGCGCCAGCTGCTGCGTCAGCGTACTCCCGCCTTCGAGGATCCGGCCGGCGCGCCAGTTGCGCCACGCGGCTTTCAGGATGCGCACCCCGTCGAGCCCGTGATGGCTGTAGAAGCGTCGATCCTCGACCGCCAGCAGCGCGTCGATCATGCGAGGCGAGATGCGCTCGAGCGGTACGTCTTCCCGCTGCTCGAAGTAGAACGAAAACACCGGGCGATCGTGCCGGTCGTAGACGATGGTGCTCTGCGGATGGGGTCCGATCTCGGCCAGCGTCGCGGCGTGGGCGATCTCTTCGACGACGCCCCACGACGCGCGCAGGACGATCGCCGTCGCGACCCAGAAAGCCACGACCACTAACCCGATCGTCCCGACGAGAACCCTGCCGCGCACGTGCACCCTGGAGCACAGCGCAACCACGGTGCCAGCGGGCAGCCGGCCAAATCATCAACTTAGCGGCGCCCATCCAGTCATGCGCCACTCAGGGTGAGCCGCACAGCTTGGCTCAGCGGCCTCGCATAGGTAAGGGGTTACACACTGCCGATACGCTCGGGGTGCGTGTAAATGTTGAGGCTATCGCCGCGGGCGAAACCGACGAGCGTGATACCCGCGTCGCGCGCCAGATCGACCGCCAGCGTGGTCGGCGCCGACACCGCCACGATGACCGGCACACGACCGAGCCACGCCTTCTGCACGATCTCGAACGCCACGCGCCCGCTGACGACCAGCACGTCCGCGGCGTCGTTGGCCAGCGACGCGGTGCCGGCCAGCAGCAACGAGCCGATCACTTTGTCGACGGCGTTGTGGCGGCCGACGTCTTCCGCGGCGGCGGCCAGCGTCCCGGCGCGCGAGAAAATCGCCGCCCCGTGCAATCCGCCGGTCGCGTCGAACGACGTCTGGGTGGCCCGCAAACGGCCGGTCAACGACTGCACGAGCGCCACGTCCACCTGCCAGGAAATCGGCATGGGCGCGATGTCCTGCCGCAGGTCGTCGATCGTCGCGCGGCCGCAGACACCGCAGGCGCTGGTCGCGACGAGGTTCCGCCGGGCGTCGAGCATCGCCGGCACCCGCGACGCGGCGTCGCCGACCAGGAAGACGTCGACGACGTGGTGCGCTTCGCGGCGATCCGGATGACGGCAGTGCTCGACCGCTCCGAGATCGTCGGCGGACCGGATCACCCGTTCCGACAGCAGGAAGCCCGCCGCCAGCGCGCGGTCGTCGCCAGGCGTCCGCATGATCACCGCGAACGACTTCCCGTGCAGGCGGATGTCGAGCGGCTCTTCGGTCGCAGCCGCGTCGACGAGGCGCGTGCGGGCGGCGCCCGAGATGCGCGTCACCTCGACCGGACGGACGGGCGCGAGGTCGTCGCCGGTCGCGCTCACGGCCGGGCCGCCACGGTCATGATCTCGACGCGCGCGCCCGCCAGGACCAGCGCCGCCCGCACCGGCGTGATCGCGGCCCGGACGCCGAAGCTGCGGCGGCACTCGTCGACCGCCGCACGCGCCGACTCGTCGTCGGTCGCATAGACGAGGAGATCACGAACGTCGCCGCGCGACAGACCGCACCCGCCGAGCAGCCCGTCGATCCTGCGTACCACGCTCTGCGCCTGCGCCGCGGCGTCAACGCTGGCGGCGACCGGCGCGTCGGCGAGCAGGCCGGAGAGGTATGCGGTATCGCCGGCGACGATCGCGGCGCTCAGGTTCGGGTTCGGCGTCCCCTCGCCGGCGATGACCCGCCGCGCGCCGGCCGACGCGACAAAGGTCATTTCCACCTTGTACGCCGGGCCGGTGAGCGCGGCGCCGACCGTGGCGCGAGCCGGCGGCGCCGAGGCGAACGCCTCGCGGTAGACCAGGTTCATCGCGGCGAAGTCGGCGAGATCGGTCAGGAAGACACGCGCGCTGACGACATGCTCGAGGCTCAACCCGGCGGCGTCGAGCAGCTCTCGGGCGTTGTCGAGCACCGCCTTCGTCTGAACCGTGATGTCGCCGGCGACGACGCTGTTGTCGCGTCCGTTCCTGGCGATGAGGCCCGACAGAAACAGCGTGTCGCCGCTGCGCAGCGCGTAGGAGTACGGGTTGGGCGACGTCGACCAGCCAGGCGGATGCACGAGCCGCCGTTCGCTGCCCGCCGCGGCGGCGACCGCCGATACCTCGACGAGCGCGTCCTTGGTGACCAGTGGCGCGACGAGGGTGGTACGGGTCGGCGGCAGCCCTCTCCAGGCCTGGCGATACGTGTCGTTCATCGCCGCGAAGTCGGCCGCGCTGCGGAGGTAGACGGTGATCGCGACGGCGTCGGCGAGTGACGAGTGTTGGGTGCGGAGCCGCTCGTCGAGACGCGCCAGCGTCATCGCCATCTGCGCGGCGATGTCGGGACCCGCGTCAGGCGCGGCGATCGCGGAGACGAAGACGGGCGGCGGCATGCGGCATGACCCTCACTGGAGAGTATCCCGCATTTTCTCGGACCAGGCGCAGATCGCCGTCACGTCCGCCGGCGACAGGCGGGCGGCGCGGTGGATCAGCAGGTACGACGGCAGCGGCATGCGCCCCCGCTTGGTCAACGTGCACATGCTGCCGAGCAGTTTGTCCTGCTCGTCGCTGTCGTAGGTCGTCCAGGCCGAGTAGTTGAAGCGGTCGCGTCCGCCGTGCACGTGCCCGGCGACCAGCCACGACATCGGCGCCACCTGGCTGTAGAGCGGCCAGCGCGTCTCGCTGGAGTGACAGTCGCGGCACGACCGATCGAGAATGGCGGCGACGTCCGACGGCGCCTTGCGCAGCAGCGAGTGGGCGGGGTCGGCCGGTGGGTTCGTCCGGTCCGGCCGCACGAGCTGCATGCCGACCAGTGCGACCAGCACCACGAGAAGGACCGAGCGGACCGAGCGGACGAACCCTGGTGTCATAGGTCAGGAAGACGAACAGCAAATACGACGCCGGGCGCCGCCACGTTTCCCCAACGGGTTGCGGACCACTGCTTTCGCGCCGCGTCACCGGACGCCGCGTTTCGTAAGGCGTGTACAATAACCCGCCCCCCCAAATCTGGAGGTCACGGAATGAAACGCCTCGCTTGGATCGCAGTAGTCGCTCTCCCCCTGTTCACGTTCGCGTTGGCGCATCCCTTCGCCGATGTCAAGACGAAGGAACAAACCAACATGCACGCCGAGGGGATGCTCGGCTTTTTCCTCAACAGGACCAAAGCCGCCAAGGAAGGCGTCGTCAACACCGCGGCCGTCAAGGGCAACCGGAAGGCCACGACGAACGAGGCGACCGGAGAGATCATCGATCTCTCGGAAGAGAAGGTCTACTCGCTCGACATGAAGAAGAAGGAATACTCGGTCAAGACCTTCGAGCAGATCCGCCAGGAATGGCGCGACAGCATGGACAAGGCGAAGGCCCAGCAGGAGAAGCAGGAGCCGCAGCAGCCGAAGGGCGAGCCGCAGCAGCCCCAGAAGGAATACGAGATCGACTTCGACGTCAAGGAAACCGGCCAGAAGAAGCAGCTGCTCGGCTACGACACGAAAGAGACGCTCGTCATCGTCACCGTCCGCCAGAAGGGCATGACGCTCGATCAGGGCGGCGGCATGGTGATGACGAATGACATGTGGCTGGCGCCGCGCGTGCCGGAGCTCCGCGAACTCCAGGATTTCAACGCGCGCTACTGGAAGCAGCTCCACGAGGGGACGGGGCTGCCGTCGATGTCTCCCGAGCAGATGGCGCAGGTCATGGCGTCGCTGCCGCTCTTCGGCAAGGCGATGGAGCGCATGCAGAAGGACGGCGACAAGGTGAGCGGCACCGCCATCGACACGACCATGACGCTCGAGACGGTCAAGGATCCGGCGGAGGCGCAGGCGCAATCGCAGTCGCAGCCGACCACCGGCGGCGGCATCGGCGGCCTGCTCGCGCACAAGATGATGAAGAAGAGCGACTCGAGCTCCTCGCGCTCGACGCCCTTCACCACGCATCACCAGTATCTGGAGATCGCGAAATCGGTCGACGCCAGCGATCTGGCGATCCCGGCCGGCTTCAAGGAAGTGACGCCGAAGAAGTAGCCGCGACCGCTCTACTGGCGCCGCTCTGACCGCACCAACGCCGCGAGCGCCTGTGTCTGCTCGTACTCGCCGAGCCGGTTGGCGGCGGCGACGTAGACGTCGCGGAGATCGCCGGTGAGCGGCTGCGTGCGCGCCACGAGCTGGAGCAGCTGCGAGAGCTCATAGCCGCTCAACTTGCGCGACGACTGCAGAACCGCGCGCAGCGTGTCGCCGTCGGCGCCGCTGCGCCGCACCACGTCCTGCAGCACGCGGCCGCGCTCGTACTCGCCGCCGATCGTATCGACGGCCGTGAAGAACGGCGTGCGGATGGTGCCTTCGACGCTGTTCCGACGCAGAACGTCCTGCAGGAACTGTGAGGTCTCGTAGTCGCCGCCGGCGTGCGTCGCCGATGTCAGCGCCCCGGCGAGCAGCGCCGGATCGGTCGGACGCTGGCCGCTGAGCACGGCGCTCAGCACGCGATGACGCTCGTAGCTGCCGCCGATGGTCGCGACCGCGGCGAAGAAGGCGTCGCGGTTGCGGTCGTCGATCGTCTGCTGCGCGAGCAGCTGCCGGAGCAGTTCCGACAGATCGTAGTCGGAGCCGATCGATCGGGCGCTCGTCAGGATCTCACCGAGAATCGCCGAAGACACGGGGCCGCGCTTCAGCATCGCCGAGTAGACGCGCCGCCGGTCGTAGTCGGAGGCGACCGCCGCCGCGGCCTGGAAGTAAGCGGCCCGCGACGCCTCGTCGGCGGGGAGTTTGTCGGCGACGGCGACCAGGAGCTGCGCCAGCTCGTACGGCGACGACCGCATGCCGCGGGCGGCGACCGTCATCGCCTCGCGGTACTGGTCGGGCGTCAGCGACCCCTGCTTGAACAGCTCCCGGAAATAGACGCCCTGGACATAACCTGATTCGAGACGGCCGATCTCTGACAACACCGCGGCCGGCCCGCCGCTCTTGAGGAGTCGCGCGACGCGTGCGTCGGCGCCGAAGCCGCTGTTCTTGATGAACCGGGGCAGGTTCTCATGGAGCCAGGCGCGCCCCTCCGGCTCGAACGGCCGTTCGGCGGCGTTGACGTAATAGCGGCGCTCGAGCGCACCGTTGCGCTCCTTGATTTCGACCGAGTGGCGGCCGAGCCACCGTCCGTCCGAGACCTTCAGCCAGCCGCCCGCCGACAGTTGGCGCACGTCGCTATCGTCGTCGGTGAACTCGAACGAGCCGTCGTAGCTGACCTCGAGCTTGTCGCCGTCGTGAGACCAGCTCCAGCTGCCGCTGGAGCGATTCGATTCGCGGCTGACGCTGACCTGCTGCGACGCGGCGCTCGAGGCCGCGGCCGCAGCCGTCGCCGCGGCCGAAGCGCCAGCCAGCGCCGGTGTGGGTGTTGCGGGCGGCGCCGCTGCGGACGCGACGGCCGGGACCGATGCCGACGCGGCGGCGACGGCGGGGGCCGACGCGCTCGTCGACAGAGGCGACGGCCTCGCGATCGCCGGCGCATTTGCCATGACCGCCGTGGTGTGCGGCACCGCCACGACCGGCCGCGGCGAGCCGGGATCAGACTGATCGCGTTGGGCGCTCGCGGCGATCCCGCCGGCCAGCAGGAGCGCCACCGTCCCGGCGAGCCACGCCGGTCCGCGGCTCGACTGCGGCGACGGCGCGCCGAGCAGCCGCCGGATCCGCAGCAGGAGCGATCCGCCCGTCGCCGCCATCGCGATGCGGGGCACGCGTAGCGGATCCGACGATCGCAGCGCCTCCAGGTCGGCGAGCGCCGCCGCGTACGTCACCGGATCGCCGCAGAGGCTCACCGCCAGATCGTCGCAGCAGTGTTCGCGCTCGACGCGGAGCCGTCCCGAGAGCCACCATACCGCCGGGTGATAGAAGAGGATCGTCTCGACGAGCGTCTGCACCAGGTTGACGAGGTAATCGTGACGGCGGACGTGTGCCAGCTCGTGCGCCAGGATGGCTTCGACCTGCTGCGGCGTGAGCCCGGCGATCGTGCTGGCCGGCAGGAGGACGACCGGTTTGAGGAAACCGATCACCGTCGGCACGTCCACCAGCGACGACTCGAGCAGGGTGACAGCTCGCGCGATGTGCAGCCGCCGCGCCAGCCGCGCGGTCATGGCGCGCCAGGGCTCATCGGCGGGTGTGACGCCGTGCGTCCGCAGACGCTGCGCGCATACCCAGCCGGTCAGCAGCCGCAGCGTGAGCAGCAGCACGCCGACGCTCCAGACGACGGGCGCCACGTCGATCACCACGGTCCAGTCGATCGGACGCGGCGCGATCGGCTGGCGCCCGAACGGCGCCGGCGATCCCGCGATCCCGCTGATGCCGATCCGATCCAACGTCATGCGGAAACCGTCGCCGGCCGCAACACCGTTCCGGAAGGCGGTCGCGCCTTGCGACGCGGCCTGACCGCGGAGCGCCTGATAGCGCTGAACCCCGGTCACCACCGGCAGCGTCAACATCAACGCGAGCGCGATGGACGAGACCACGTAGCGGACGTCGGCGGCGCTGCGCCGCAGGGCCGCGAGCGCCAGCGCCGCGACCACGCCGATCGCGGCCCCCTGCCAGAGGAATTGCACGAGCGCCCAGCCGATCGCCTGGGCCGCCGGCTGCCGGAGCCAGATCTCAATCACGCTCATCGCCGGTCTCCTTGTCTGCGCCCGCCCTGGCTTTCGCCTGGTCGATCGCCTTGCGGATGTCGCGCAGCTCTTCGGGTGACGCGCGCCTGGCGTTCAGCGCCTGCAGTACCAGCTTCGTCGCCGAGCCGCCGAAGGCGCGGTCGACGAGATCGCGAATCAGCTGCCGCTGCGTCTGTTCCTCGGCAAGGCGCGCCCGATAGACGTGCGTGCGATCGCGCTCGTCCCGTTCGACGAGCCCCTTGTCGGTCATGATCTGCAGCAGCTTGAGCGACGTGGTGTAGCCGGCCGTTCGGTCGCGCGCCAGCTGCTCGTGCACCTGGCGCACGGTGCTCGGTCCGCGTGTCCACAGCACGCGAAGAATGGCGAGTTCGGCGTCGGTCGGGCGCGGGATGGAGGATTTGGTCATCGTCTCGGACGGAGCCGAGTATCTACGAATGGCTTCGTAGTGTCAACGAAGATCTTCGTAGAGCCGATGCCACGCCGCCGTCCCGTCAGAAGTTCCCGGGACAGCGGCTCGCGCAGTATGGCAGTATTCCGAGTGGAGGACCCGTGGCCACTTACGCGAATGTCGAGACATCCGAAGGCAATTTCAAGATCCAGCTGTTCGACGAGCAGGCGCCCAACACCGTCGCCAATTTCGTCGGGCTGGCCGAGGGGAGCAAGGAGTGGCGCGACCCCGCCACCGGCGAGCGCCGCAAGACGCCGTTCTACGATGGCGTCATCTTCCATCGCGTGATCAACGGCTTCATGATCCAGGGGGGCGATCGCCTCGGACAGGGGACCGGCGGCCCCGGCTACAACTTCGCCGACGAGTTCCATCCGACCCTGCGTCACGTCAAGGCCGGCATCCTGTCGATGGCCAACGCGGGGCCGAACACCAACGGCAGCCAGTTCTTCATCACGCTCGGACCGACACCGCACCTCGACAACCGCCACTCGGTGTTCGGGGAAGTGGTCGAGGGGATGGACGTCGTGAAGAAGATCGGGGCCGTGCCGACCGGACGTCAGGACAAGCCGGTCACCCCGGTGACCATCAAGACGATCACCATCGAACGCAGCTAGCAGGCGGCGGCACGCCGGCTCACATGCAGAGGCGAACGAGCGGACGGAGCGCGGCGCGCGGAGCGGGCACACGGGCGGCGCCGCGAGCGGCCGAACCGGTCGCGTCCGGCGGCCCGCGCGGCCGAGGCGGGCCGGGCGGCCCGGGCGGGCCGCCGGACGCGGACGCACTGCTGCCGGCGGTCTACGCCGAGCTGCGCCGCCTCGCCGCGCACTACCTGCGCGGCGAGCGTCCGGGCCAGACCCTGCAGCCGACCGCGCTCGTGCACGAGGCGTATCTCAAGCTCCAGAAGGATCGCCCCGAGCGCTGGCAGAACCGCGCGCACTTCTGCGCGATCGCGGCGCACACCATGCGGCAGGTGCTGGTCGAGCGGGCGCGGGCGCGCGACGCGCTCAAACGCGGCGGCGGCGCGCCGCGCGTCACCTTCGACGAGGCGCTGCCGGCGGCGGCCGAGGCGCGTGGCTTCGAGCTCGTGACGCTGGACGCCGCGCTGGAGCGTCTCGCCGCGCTGGACGCCGATCAGGCGCGGCTCGTCGAACTCCGTTTCTTTGGCGGGCTGTCGATCGAGGAGACCGCCGAGGCGATGCACCTCTCCCCCGCCACCGTCAAACGACGCTGGGCGCTGGCGCGCGCCTGGCTGGCCAGGGAGCTGCAGGCCTGACGGCCGACTGGGACCGGGTCGGCGCGCTTTTCGACGAAGCGCTCCCGCTCGACGCCGGGGCCCGCGCGCGTCTGCTCGCCCGCACCGCCGCCAGCGATCCGTCGCTCGCGGAGGAAGTCCGCGCGCTGCTGCAGGCGCACGACGGCGCGCCCGGCTTTCTCGAACAGCCGGCCTGGGCCGCGGTCCCCGATCTCCTCAGCGAGCCCGACGCGGAACCAGCCCGGCGCGGCGCGCGGATCGGCCCCTATCAGGTGCAGGAGGAACTCGGCCGCGGCGGCATGGGCGTCGTCTACGCCGCGCTCGACGAGCGGCTCGGCCGGACGGTGGCGCTCAAGGTACTGGCGCATGCAGTGAGCGGCGACGCGCGAGCGCGGGTGCGCCTCTCACGCGAAGCGCGTGCCGCGGCAGCACTGTCACACCCCTCGATCGCGACGGTCTATGCCCTCGAGGAGTTCGACGGCGAGCTGGTGCTGGCGAGCGAGCTGGTGCGCGGCGTCACGCTGCGCCAGGCGCTGGCCGCCGGACCGCTGCCTGCGGGGCGGACGCTGGACATCCTGAAGCAGCTCGCCGAAGCGCTCGACGCCGCCCACCGACAGGGCATCGTGCACCGCGATCTGAAGCCCGAGAACGTCCTGATCGCCAGCGACGAACGCGTGAAGGTCGTCGACTTCGGCATCGCGCGCAGCCTGTCGGCCTCGCCCGCGGCGCCGGCGCTCACGCTGACCGGCACCGCCCCCGGCACCCCCGGCTACATGGCGCCGGAGCAGCTGCGCGGCGAGCCGGCGGACGGGCGCGCGGACGTCTTCGCATTCGGGGTGATCGCCTACGAGCTGGCCGCCGGCGAACATCCGTTCGGCGGCAGCGATCCCGCCGCGCTCCTCGAGCGTCTGGTCGCGGATCGGTCGCCCTTGTCGCGGACGCTGTCGCCGCCGGCGCTCGACGCCGTGGTGCGGCGTTGTCTGCGCGGCGATGCCGGGCAGCGCTTCCCCTCCGGCACGGAGCTGCTCGCCGCACTCCGCGCCGCGGACGGGCCGGCCGCGATTCCGGCCGCGGCAGCGGAGCGCCACCGCGCCTGGTGGTGGCAGTTTCACCAGATCGCCGTCGCCGCCATCACCATCGTCAACGTCGTCACGCTCGGATTGCGGAAGGGCTATCTCGGCGCGTCCGGCTCCTGGGTGTTCTTCGTCATCCTCGTGCTGGCGACGATCTGCACGACGCTGCGGCTGCACCTCTGGTTCGTGTCGCAGGTGGATCGCGGGTCGCTCTCCGCCCTTCGGTCGCGGGTCTGGCCATGGATCGTCGCCTCCGAGTCCCTGCAGTGCCTGGCGCTCCTCGGCACGGGCATCGCGCTCGCCGGCTTTCACGACGCGACCGCGGCGCAGTTCATCGTGACGTCGCTCCTGCTGCTGCTCTCGCTCGTCGTGATCGAGCCGGCCACCACGCGCGCATCGCTGCGCTGACCGCCCTCGTCCCGGCCGGCCCGCACGATCGCCGGACGCCGGCGCACGCTCTATCCGCTGACGCCGCGCGATGACCTGGAGGTCCTCGGCGACGGGTGCTCTACGAGCTGCCGAAGACGAACACGCCCCGCCAGTGACCTGCCGGACGCCTGTCCGCCTCCCCTCGCGTGCTGGTAGTCTAGTCCCGTGAGGATTCTGGTCGTCGAGGACGACCGCAAGGTCGCCAATTTCATCCAGAGCGGCCTGTCGGAGGAAGGCTACGCGGTCGACGTCCTCTACGAGGGCAGCCATGCCGGGGAGCAGGCGCTCGCGCTCGACTACGACGCGGTGATCCTCGATCTGATGCTGCCCGGCCGCTCCGGCTTCCAGGTGCTGCGCGACATCCGCGCGCGCAAGCGCGAACTGCCAATTCTGGTCCTGACGGCGAAGGACACGCTCGAGGAGCGCGTCGCCGGGCTCGACAGCGGCGCGGACGACTACATGGGGAAGCCGTTCGCGCTGGCCGAGCTGTCGGCGCGGCTCCGGGCGGTGCTGCGGCGCGGCGCGCCGCGCGAGACGACGCTGCGGGTCGCCGATCTCGAGATGGACACCACCCGCCGCACGGTCCGACGCGCCGGCCGGCGCGTCGACCTGAAGCCGAAGGAGTACGCGCTGCTCGAGTTTCTCGTCAGGAACAGCGACCGTCCGGTGACCAAGTCGCTGATCATCGAGCACGTCTGGAACATCCACTTCGACAGCGTCAGCAACGTCGTCGAAGTGCACATCAACGCGCTGCGCAACAAGGTCGATCGCGGCTTCGACAGGCCGCTGATCCACACGATCCGCGGCGTCGGCTATATCCTGACTGACTCGCCACCGGCGTGAAGACGAAATTCGGACTGCGCACGCGGCTGACGGTGTTCTACACGCTGGTGTTCGGCGTGCTGCTGATGGCGCTCGCCACCCTCTCCTTCCGCGTGCTCAAGCAGCAGCTCGACTCCGACGCGACCGCGACGCTGACCGAGATGACCAACGGCCTGCACGGCTATCTGCGCTTCGACGAGAGCACGCCGTCGATCGTCTACGACAACTCCGACCCGAACGAGTCGGAATTCGTACAGCGCGCGACGCGCTTCTATCAGATCTACGACGCGACGACGGGAGCGCTGCTGACGCAGTCGGACGCGCTCGAGCCGCTCGGAGTGCTGTTCACGCCGCAGGAAGTGCGATCGCTGCGCGACCGATCGTTTCACGATGTCGATTTCCACGACCTCCAGACCGACTACGGCCGGATCCGGCTCGCCAACTCAGTGATCACCGGCGACAATCCGTCGGACGTCTATCTGCTCCAGGTCGGCATTTCGCTGGCGCCGTCCGACGCCGCGCTGCGGCGCTTCCTGCAGCTCCTGCTGTGGGGCATGCCGGCCGGGCTGATCGTCGCCGTGCTGGCCGGCCGCTGGATGGCGGGCGTCGCGCTGGCTCCCCTGGCGCGGTTCGCCGGCGCGGCGCGGACGATCGACGCCGCCAACCTGGAGCAGCGGCTCCCGGTCCGCGGCACCGGCGACGAGCTCGACCAGGTCGCCAACGCCTTCAACGACACGCTGGCGCGCGTCGAGGATGCCGTCGGCGAGATGCGCCAGTTCAGCACGGCGATCGCGCACGAGCTGCGCACGCCGATCGCGGCGCTGCGCGGCGAGATAGAGCTGGCGTCGATGAAGGCCGGCGCCACCGAGGAGCAGCGCCAAATCTTCGCGAGCCAGCTCGAGGAGCTCGACAAGCTCAAGCGGCTGATCGACCAGCTGCTGACGGTGGCGCGCGCCGAGTCGGGACAGATTCCGCTGGCGCACGAGCCGGTGTCGCTGGCACCGCTCGTCAGCTCGGTCGTCGAGCAGCTCGAGCCGGTGGCGCAGGCCCAGGGGCTGTCGCTCGTCGCCGAGATCGCGGCGTCCCCGATGATTGCCGGTGACGCGTCGTGGATCGAGCGGCTGCTCCTCAACCTGCTCGACAACGCGTTCAAGTTCACGCCGCCTGGGGGCAGCGTCACCGTACGGCTGAGCGAGGACGAGCAGTGCGCCATCCTCGAGGTGAGCGACACCGGCATCGGGATGACGCCTGATGTGGTGCCGCACGTGTTCGAGCGTTTCTATCGCGGCGATCCGGCGAGGTCGGCGGGAGGATTCGGGGTCGGTCTCGGCCTGAGCCTGGTCAAATGGATCGTCGATCGGCACAACGGCGCCGTCTCGGCAGCGGGAACGCCTGGGGTCGGCGCCAGGTTCACCGTGAAACTGAAGAGCCTGTAACCGATCGCGGCCCCAGATCCGCGCTGTCGGGATGACGCGGATTAACAAGATTTAATCTTCGCTTCATACTCCCCTCACCTGCATGCGCTGAAATACGTGCAGCGCGATTTCGCGCCTAGAGGAGGCAGTACTCATCATGCGTATGTTCACCAAGGCAGCAATTCTCACCGTGGCTCTCGCGGTTCCGGCCATCGGTTTCGCCCAGGCCCCCGCCACCACGACCGCACCGAAGGCCGACAAGAAGGCCGCGACCAAGGAAACCACCAAGGCGGTGGCCAGCCACACCACCTCGGGCGTGGTCAAGTCGTCGAGCGACAGCTCGCTCGTGATCACCAAGGGCACGGGCAAGACCGCGAAGGACGAGACCTTCACCGTCAACGCGTCGACCAAGAAGACCGGCGACGTCAAGGAAGGCTCGAAAGTCACCGTGGCCTACACGACCGAGGGCAGCACGATGACCGCGACCTCGATCAAGGCGGCCGCCGCGCACGCCGCCAAGAAGACCACGACGACCAAGAAGTAAGCACGCTCCTGGCTGGTAACCGCAGCTCTGGGGCTGCGGTTACCACCATCCGCCGGTTCCGCCGCTTCCCGCCGTTCCCCTCCGCCGTCCCCCTTGAATCCTGTTTCCGCTGCCGTCACGCACGGTTCGACGTTCGCCGTGTCGGCTCCCGTCCTGCGACAGTTACCGGATGGAATATCAGCCGCGAGTCGCGGCCGGCCTCAGCGGAAGTACTTGCCCAGGAACTGAAGGAACACCTTCCAGTCCTCAGGCGTCGCCGCATGCGGGCCCTTGTGGTAGTACCACCCCAGATCGCCGTCGATGATCGGCGTGTCGAGCGCCGGCAGCGTCGACGTGCCCAGATCCTTCTTCCCCAACAGCCGGTACACAGGGCCGGCCGCGATCAGCGCCTTGAATTCGCCGACCGGATCGGCCCACTGATCCTCGCTGCCGCCCGTGACGAACACCGGCCGCGGCGCACTGAGCGCGATGAGCAGATGCGCGTCGACCGGCATCTGATTCCAATGGCCCGTCCACTTCTGGAACGTGCGCGAGAACCAGTGGGGAAACCGCTGTGCCATGTCGTCGACGGTCTCGCCATAGTCGCGCCGCGACAGCGCCGCCCCCATCTCGCCAGGACAACTCGCATACACGGCCGCGACGCGGGTGTCGAGCGCCGACGCCCACAACGCGGTTTTTCCGATGCGTGAGTGGCCGTGCAGCGCGATCCTCTTCGCGTCGATCGCGGGATCGGTCTCCAGGTAGTCGACAATGCGGCTGACACCCCACGCCCACGCGCTCACGTCCCCCCACTCGTCATCGGCCGGCAGCTTCCCTGTCGCCCCGATGACCCCCTGGTCGAACGCGTTCTCCTTGTCGGGCTGAATGTCGTTGTAGCCGACCGTCGCATATCCCCAGCCGCGGGCGAGGATGTCGTCCGCCACTGGCGGATCCGCCACCGGCGCCCCGCCGCCGCCGAACTGCACGAGCAGGATGACCGGTACGCGGGCCGCCGCGCCGGCCGGCAGCACGACCTTCAAGGCAATCCTTGGCGCACGCGTCCCGGAGCCGACCGTGCCGACGCTGCGCTTGACGATGGCCCCGCCGGCCGTTTCCACCGGCGACGCCGTCCACCGCACCGGCGGCGCCGTCGAGGGAATCCGCCCCCAGATGTCACGCTCGTAGATTGCGATCAGCTCCGGCCGGCGCCGTGACGTCCATGCCGCCGCGTCCCCGACCGGCGTGCCGTTGGCGAGCGTCAGCGGATCGGGAAGCGTATAGGTGCCGACCTTCGCCTCGTCGTAGTTGGAGACGTGGCCGGTCTTGTCGGCCGTGCGAACCGGCGCGCCGGGCGCCCCCGTCTGTGCCGCCTGCGCCAGCACGGCGATCGCGAATCCGCAGAGGAGGATCTTCATGCGGCGGCACTGTAGCAGACCTGCGATATTCTTGACGCCATGCAAACGCTGACGTTATTTGCCATTTTTCTTCTCGTCGGACTGCAGGATTTCAAGGCGTATCAGAACTACGATTTCGTGCCCGGCGACAAGGTGGTCTTCGAGGACGACTTCCGCACGGATCAGGACGGCGAGTTCCCGGCGCACTGGAAACTCGAAGCCGGACAGGCCGTCGTCAACAAGCTCCAGGGGGATCCGGCGTTCCTGCTGACCGAGGGCAACTACGCGAAGGTCTCGCCCCGCGTCAAGGGCAACAGCTATCTGACCGACACCTACACGATCGAGTTCGACTTCTACCCCAAGGCGGGAGGCTTCGAGAGGACCATCGTGTTCCTGCACGGCAAGAGGGGGGGCGATGACACGGACGCCAACGTCACGGTCGGCTACGACGCCTCGCTCGACGGCATCGAACACGACGTCAGCGCGACCTACAAGGGGGGCTCGTCGGAGACCTACACCAACAAGTGGCATCACGTCGCCATCGCGGTGAAGGGCAACCAGATGAAGCTCTACCAGGACCAGTACCGCGTGCTGGTCGTACCGGACATGGGCGAATTCAAGGCCGACACGCTGGGGTTCGGCGGCATCGGCGATTCCGACAACCCGATCGTGATCAAGAACGTCCGCATCGCCACCGGCGGCGGCATGAACATGATCGACGCGTTGACAAAGGACGGCCGGCTCGTCACGCACGGCATCAACTTCGACGTCAGCAAAGCCACGCTGCGCCCAGAATCGCAGGGCACGCTCGGACAGATCGTGAAAATGATGCAGGCCACCCCAGGGCTGAAGCTCGAGATCGGTGGACACACCGACAACACGGGCGACGCGGCCAAGAACCTGAGTCTCTCGCAGTCACGCGCCGACGCGGTCAAGACTGCGCTCGTGGCGCAGGGCGTGGACGCGGCACGCCTGACGACCAAGGGCTACGGCGCGACCAAGCCGATCGAATCGAACGACACGCCGGAAGGCAAGGCCAATAACCGGCGCGTCGAGTTCATTAAGCAATAAAACCAAGGGCACGAAGGAAGGCGAAGGGGCGAAGGAACCGAAGGAGCCGGGCGTCAGTCTTGGGGAGTCAGCGGGCGCACCTCGACCGGCGTCGTCACGGCTCGCGACAACTTCATGCCCCAGGCGAGGGCGGCGTCGGGATCGGCGGCGTCGATGACACAGATGCCGCCGATCTGTTCCTTCGATTCGATGAAGGGCCCGTCGGTGACGAGGGCCCTTCCCTCCTCGATTCGAACCACGGTGGCGGTGTCGGAGCCCTGGAGCCCCGCCGCGAACACCCACGCGCCCGCCGCCTGCATCTCCCGCCGGATCGCCTCGACCTCCTTCATGATCGCCGCCATCGCCGCGGCGGACGGCCTGGGCGCACCCGTCGAATAGCAGATGCTGAGCAGATACTGACTCATCGACTCTCCTTGCCGGCAGCCGGCGCGACCGCACGCCTGCCAGATGGTCGAACGGATGCCGCCCGGATCGACACGACGGGAGTGTATTCTGACGCGGCATGCGCGTGCGTGTTCTCGCTGCCGCCCTTCTGCCGCTGACCGTCACTGCCGGCCTGGTCGGCGGAATCGAGGCCCAGGACGGTGACGCCGGCCGCCGAACTTTCGAAACCCGCTGCGGCCGCTGCCACGCTGCCGATGGGACCGGCACCGAAATGGGCCCGGCAATCGTGCAGCGGCTGAAGACCCGCACGGACGCACAGCTCGCCGCGTTGATCCACGACGGCATCCCGCCGCGCGGCATGCCGCCGAACCTGCTCTCCGACGCTGACGCCGCGGCGCTGATCGCGTTCCTGCGGAGCATCCAGCGCGACGCCGATCCCGAGGCGCCGCCCCGCGTCTTTCACACCGTCGACGGCACGACGATCGAGGGAGTCGTGCTCGGCGAAGGCGTCGACGATCTGCAGGTCCGTACCGCCGAGGGACGCGTGCGGCTGCTGCGCAAGTCGGCGGATCGGATCCGCGAGGTGACCTCCGACACGCCGTGGCCGACCTACAACGGCGATCCGCGCGGCAACCGTTACACGACGCTCGCGGAGATCGACAAGACGACGGTCTCGCGCCTGACTCCGAAGTGGACGTTCACGCTGCCCGACACCGGCAGCCTGCAAGTCACCCCGGTCGTCCTGGACGGCATCATGTACGTGACGGCGGTGAACGAGGTTTATGCGCTCGACGCCGGCAGCGGGCGCCAGATCTGGCACTTCCGGCGTCCGCGCACCGCCGGCGCCGCGGCCTGGGCCAACCGCGGCGTTGCCGTCGCGGGCGACCGCCTGTTCGTGGTGTCCGACGCCGCGCACGTCCTGGCACTGAACCGCTGGACGGGCACGCAGCTGTGGGACACGCCGCTGGCGGACTGGCGCGAGAACTACTTCGCCTCGTCGGCTCCGCTGGCCGCCGGCAGTCTGCTGATCACCGGTGTCGGGGGCGGCGAACAGGGCGCCAACGGATTCGTCACGGCGCTCGACCAGGCGACCGGCAAAGAGGTGTGGCGCTTCTGGACGGTTCCCAGACAAGGGGAGCCCGGGTCCGATACCTGGAAAGGGAGCGGTCCGCCGGACCACCGTGGCGCGCCTACATGGTTCACCGGCAGCTACGATCCCGAACTCGACCTCGTCTACTGGCCGGTCGGCAACCCGAGCCAGGAATACAACGGCGACGATCGTCAGGGCGACAACCTGTACGCGAACTGCATCCTCGCGCTCGAACGCGCTACCGGGGCCCTGCGGTGGTACTACCAGTTCACGCCGCACGATTTGTGGGACTGGGACGCGACGCAGACCTCGGTGCTCGTCGACACGGCGTGGCAGGGCCGCCCGCGCCGGCTGATGCTGCACGCCAATCGCAACGGCTTCTTCTACGTGTTCGATCGCACCAACGGCACGCTGCTGCGCGCCACGGCCTTCGTGCGCAACCTGACCTGGGCACGCGGAATTGGTGCCGACGGCAAGCCGATTCGCCTGCCGAACCAGGATCCGACGCCGGCCGGCACGAAGGTATGCCCGTCGCAGGACGGCGCCACGAACTGGTTTTCACCCTCGTACAGCCCCGCGACCGGCCTCTTCTACCTGCAGACGTTCGAGAAGTGCAGCATCTATACGAAGAGCGACGGCGCCGTCTGGGAAACGGGCAAGCCATACCTCGGCGGCTCGCAGAAGACGGCGGCGGATCCGGTGCCGCAGCGGGTGCTGAAGGCGATCGATGTGCAGACCGGCGCCATCAGCTGGGAGATGCCGCAGACAGGGCCCGCGACGACCTGGGGCGGCACGCTCGCGACCGCCAGCGGCCTGGTGTTCACCGGCGACGACAGCGGATCGTTCGTCGCAGTCGACGCGGCGACGGGCCGGCGCCTGTGGAGCTTCGCGGCCAACGCCGGCTGGAAGGCGTCACCGATGACCTACGCCTTCGACGGCCACCAGTACGTCGCCGTGGCGGCGAGTTCCTCGATCATCGCGTTCGGACTGCCTCCGACGACAGCGCCGGAACGGTAGCCGGCGGATCAGTCGCCTCGCGCCGCCTTGACCTCGATCTGCCCTTCGCGCTCGCGCACGTCGAAGCGCGGCTGATCGTGCGTCGACGGGCCGTCGATCACAGCCCCGTCCTCCAGGCGGAACTCCGAGCCATGCCACGGACACACGACCGAGCCGTCTTTCAACGTGCCTTCGGAGAGCGGTCCGCCAAGGTGCGCGCAGCTGTGCGCGAGCGCGTGCAGCCGCCCATGCTGACGAACGAGCAGCACGTGAGCGTCGCCGGCATGAACGCACGTCATCGCGTTCTCGCCGAGCGATTCGCTATCAGCCACCGCGACGAACCCGTCCGGCGGGTCTTCCACGGCGTGCGTCACGCCCACGCGGTTGTCGTACACGAGGGTGCCGCCGAGATACGCGGAGCCGGCAGCGACCGCGTATCCGGTCCACGCGCAGGCGCGTCCCCCGCCGCCCCCGATCGGCGCTCGGCGGCGCCGCTGGACGAAGGCCGCTGCCATCAACGCGGTCGCGGCGAGGTTGAGCAGGCCGTGCACGAGTCCCATCCGCCGCGAGGCGCCCCGGGTCTCGCTCCAGTCGGTCAGCCCGGTGACGGCCGCGCCGAGCGCCCCGGCGAGCCCGACGCCAATCGCAAACGTCGCGGCGCGCTCCATCCCAGCATCGCCGTCCGCCGCCGTATCGAGCGCCAGCGCCGTCGTCCAGGCGCCGATGGGAACATCGGTGAACACCGGATGGAGCGGGTGACCGAGCCACACACCGTGCGTGGCATTCTTCAGCTCCTCGCCTGCTGAGCCGCCCAGCCGGTAGGCGCCGCGCACCGCCTGGCTCAGCGGATCCGCGACGCGATCGAGAACGGGCGAGTCGGTGATCTGCGTGATCGCATTCATGCGTTCTCCTCCACGGCGAATCGGTCGCAATTCACGTTCCGCCCGGGAACTCCCGACTCATCCTGCGAGAAATCGTGTAGCGAGTGCCCTTGCGCGGCGTGTGTTCTGCCGCTAACTCGTTGAAATCGTGGTCCGCGTCACGCGGCACAGCTGTCGCAGTGCAGTCGCGCATTCGAGGAGGCGAGCGATGAAGCGTGTATATGTCCGAGCGTTCCAACTCGCGGTGTTGACGCTGCTGGCGCTGGTCGTCAGTTCGCGGCCGAGTGCCGCCAGCGAATGGGGTTGTTTCTCTATCTGTATCTACGACGACTGGAGCTGCATCTTCGCCACCGGCCACCCCGCCGACTCGTGCGGGTACGACTCGGCCAGCGACATCTGCACACTGGGCGGCTGTCAGCTCGGGGCGATGCAGTAATGATCGACCGGCTGGTGAACGTGCTGTTCACGGCGTGCTGTGTCGTGCTGTCGAGCGTCGCGGTGTTCCGTCACTGGTCCGCCGCCGCGGTTCCGGTCGCACGCGAGCACGTGCTCGTCGAAGGCTCGCGCGATCCGTTCCCCCTTCCAGCGGGCCGCCTCGGCCGGCCGCGGCTTGGCGTCCTGGTGAGCCCGCAGTGTCGTTCGTGCACGGAGAGTCTGCCGTTCTACAAACGTCTCGCGGACACCGCGTCGAGGGCCGGCACCGAGGTCCTGTTCGTGGGCCTCGAGCCCGAAGCGGATCTTCGCGTCTATCTCGAGAGCGGCGGCGTGTCGCGCGCGCGGATCGTGTCGCTCGCGCGGCCGCCCGATCTCCCCGGCACCCCCTCGATCGTCGCGCTGGACACGTCCGCGCGGGTGATGCGCACCTGGGCTGGACGCCTGGCGCCCCGTCAGGAAGACGAGGTGCTGGCGATCGCCGCGACCTCGTCGGTGAGCGCGCTCCTCGCGGAGGCGCGGGCGCGTCTGAATGCCGGTCGCGCGATCGACACGGTGTCGTCCATCGAGGTCTCAGGCGTCGAGACGTTGCTGCGCGATACCGTCGCGCGCACGAATCCATACCTCGTCGCATTGCGGCTGCCGGCGAGCCTGCGGCTGCAGACCGGACCGGTCGTCCATCTGCTCGTGGGCTCCGCGTACTCGCGCCACCTGACCGATGGCGATCGCTTTGGCGGCGCGGCCGTCGAGCGGATGCTGAACGACCCCGCGAGCCTCGACACCGCGGCCCGCGGGATGCAATCGCATCTCGTCCGCCTGACGGCCCTGTTCTTTGCCGGGGTGCCGGGTACGGTGCAAGACGACGAGGGGGTGCGCGATTTCGGAATCGTGCGCGGGCGGACGGTGCTGTTTCGTCGCGTGGAGGATCGGCTCCAGGCGGAGCTGGTCCTCGATCCCGCGACGTCCCGCCCGCTGGCCGTCGTGACGCCCATTCGTCAGGTCGGCGGCGCCTCGGCCGGCACCTCCTCGACCTGGATCTCGATGCTTGGCGACTACCGGCCGGTGGCCGGCATCATGGTGCCGCACCGTATCGACCAATGGATCGGCGCGGCGCAATCGCGGATCGACCTGGCCAGAGTCACGGTCGATCGAACGACGCCGCAGCAGTTCGCCGACGAGATGGCGAGGTGAACGTCCTGGAGGCAACCGGCCTCGTGAAGCGGTATGGGCGGGTCGTCGCGCTCGGGCCGCTCGATCTCGCGGTGCCGCGTGGCAGCGTCTTCGGCATTCTCGGGCCGAACGGCAGCGGCAAGTCCACGACGATTGGGATCGTGCTCGGGGCAACCCGCGCCGACGAGGGCCACTACGTCTGGTTCGACGGCCGCGAGCCGCGGCGCGCCCCGGCGCGGCTGGGAGCGCTGCTCGAGGCACCGGCGCTCTATCCAGCGCTGACGGGTCTTCAGAACCTGACGATCGTGGCGCGCATCCGGCGCTGCGGCGAGGGCTCGATCGAGCGCGCGCTGCTGGACGCCGGCCTGTTCGCGCGCCGGCACGCACTCGTGCACACCTACTCGCTCGGCATGCGCCAGCGCCTGGCGATCGCCGCGGCGTTTCTCGGGGATCCCGACGTCATCGTGCTCGACGAACCCGCCAACGGGCTCGATCCTGAGGGAATCGCCGAGGTGCGCGACGCGATCCGCCAGAGAGCGGCGCGCGGCATTACCGTTATCCTCGCCAGCCACCTGCTCGCCGAGGTGCAGAAGGTGTGCACCCATGTCGCGGTGCTCAAGGAGGGGCAGCTGCTGGCCTCGGGCGATCTCGATCGTGTCGTGCGCGGCGGGCGCACGCTCGAGGCAGCGTTCCTGGATATCGTCTCGGACCATGCGCCGCCTGCTTGAGATCGAGCTGGTGAAGCTGGCGTCACGCGAGCTCGGGGTGTCGGCGATGGTCTACGCCGGGCTGCTGCCGGCCGCCATGGCGGGACTGCAGACGCTTCACCTCGAGGCGCCCAGCGGATCGGCAGGCGGCAATCTCCTCGCGTTTCCCGACGTCTGGGCCAACGCCGCCTACGTCGCCGGGTGGATCGACTATCTGATGTACGTGGTCGTCCTGCAGTCAATCGCGCAGGAATACCAGTGGCGCACGAACCGGCAGAATGTGCTCGACGGGTTGACGCGCACCGAATACATCGTGGGGAAGCTGGCGCTCCTGCTGGTCGCGTCGCTGGCGTCCACCGTGCTGGTGGCGGTGCTTGCCGCGGGGTTTGGTATCGCCGGTGGAATCGCGCCCGGCGTAGCGAGGTTTACGGGATTCCTGGCGGTTCCGCTCTATCTGCTGCACGTGCTCGGCTACCTGGTTCTCGCCTTTCTGATCGCGACGATCGCGCGGCGATCCGGCGCCGCGGTGGTGGCGTTCATCGGCTACACCCTGGTGGCCGAGCCGCTGGCGCGTGTGCTCGTGCTGCCGCCCGCCGCCGCGCGCTGGCTGCCGTCGCACGCCTTCGCCAGCCTGGTGCCCAATCCCCTCTTCGGATACGTCGGCATGCGTACCGCGGCCCCTGCCCTTGCGCCAACCGTGGCGCTCGCACTCGCGTGGATCGCGGGGCTCGCCGTCATCGCTTCGTGGCGCTTCGCGCGACAGGATCTGTAGCAGGGGCGCTGTCTAGTGCTTCCCGCCGTGATCGTCACCGCCGTGTGCGTGCTCGTGCTGCTCGGGCGTGTGCTCGTCGATTTCGGTCGGCGTCGACGCCAGCTTCTGCCACGCCGCGGCCGCCTCGGGGGGAAGCTTGTCGCTGTTCTTGATGAACGCGACGATCTTCCAGATCTCCTCGTCCGACATGATGCCGTCCCACGCCGGCATCCCGGTCATGCGCACGCCGTGCTTCGTCACCCAGAACAGCCAGTTGTCCGGATCATGGGGAACGCGGTTGACGAGTTGCGGCACCGGCGGGTTGAACTTGTGCTCCATCGGGCTGCTCTTCGCCTTGGCGCCGCCATGGCAGAACGCGCAGTGCTCTTCGTATTCTTTCGCGCCGTCGATCAGGTTCTCCGCGGTGACTTGTGTCGGGTTCTGTGCGTCGGGTTTGTGTTTGTCGGCGTAGGTGTCCATGGCGCGCATGGCGAGCGATCGTTCGAGCCCGCTGGGCGGGTTGTCGGCGCCGATCGGATAGAGCCCGAAGTGCGAGACGGCAAAAACCGTGCAGACCAGCACGAGGAGCGTGAGAACGATACCGGCGATGAATCCTCTCATGCGCCAATATTACCCGTACGGACTCTCTGGCCGACTCAGCCTCATGGCTACGCAGTGCCGGCGTCCCGCTTGCGACCACGCGGGGGCCCCTTGAACGCCGCGCGCGGGGCGCGATGACCCTGCTGATGGCGTTGGCGGCTGGGACGGGTCCTCAAGACGTCAGTCGCCGACGAAACGTGCCGTTGGCCGGGAACGAAACGGGTGGCCCGCACGGCGGGTGCGGGCCGGCGATTACACGATCGTGGCGAGCCTCCCGTTTTCGTGGGTGAGGAGCCAGTCCTGGTCTCGAAAATGCCGGAATTTGGACCCGGCATGGCGGTCCATGCCTTGCAATCCCACACGGCTCTTTTTCCGGAAAGCAGCGCATATGGAGTTTCGCGACTACGCAGCGAAAGAAACCTCGGACCTCGCCTCCCGTCTTACCGAGGCCGCGAGAGCGGCCGCGGAGCACGCGGCCCGTCAGGTCAGCGACGAGGCCCAGAAAGTCGCCGACGGCCTCCGCGCGCAGATCGAGGCGGC
Organism: Vicinamibacterales bacterium; assembly: GCA_036496585.1. Taxonomy (NCBI): domain Bacteria; kingdom Pseudomonadati; phylum Acidobacteriota; class Vicinamibacteria; order Vicinamibacterales; species Vicinamibacterales bacterium. The sequence continues at coordinate 1,678 of DASXLB010000073.1, read as the reverse complement.
GTCGGTCGACAAGGCCGCGATCGCCGAGTTGTTGGAGGGCGCTCAGGCCCACGGCGAGCGGCTGCAGCAGGAGCTTCGATCGGCTACCGAGCGGATCGATGCGGCGTCGCGACAGCTCGACGAGGCGCGGGTGACTGCCGAGCGGCTGGAGGGGGCGCGGACGGACCTGAGTGCCGCCCGTGACGCGCAGGCTGCGGCGCGCAAGGCTGCGGAGGCGGAGCTGCGCGGCGCGCGCGAAGCGGTCGAATCGCTGCGAGCCGAGCTCGCCAGCGCGATGCAGACGCTCGACCAGGCCGCTACCGAGCGGATGGCCTCCGAGGAAGCGGCGGCGGCGGCGCACAGTCAGACTCAGGCGTCCGAGGCCAAGCTCACGGCGGTGACCGATCTCCTGGCCAAGGGGGCCGCCAAGGTGAAGACGCTCGAGCAGGCGCAGCAGGAGCGCGAGCGTCGTATTCAGGCGCTCGAGACGAAGCTGCAGAGCGGCGCGGCCGCCGCGCCGAAAGGGCCGACGGCTGCGGTCGTCCTCGAGGAGCTGCTGGCCGGTTTCCAGTCGCTGGCCACCGCCGAGACGATTGGCGAGGTGCTGACGACGCTCGTCGAGCAGATGGCGGCACAGTTCCCGCGCGTCGCCCTGTTCCGGGTCAGGAAGGGGCACCTGCAGGGCGAGCACCAGATCGGCTTCGACCTCAAGACCGACGTCAGCAAGCTGGTGCTGCCGCTCGGGATGGATTCGCTGCCGTCGCGCGCCGCGAGCTCAGGGCAGATCGAGCGGCTGGCCGGCGAGGAGCTGAAGAAGAGCCGTACGCCGTTCAACGGCACGCCCGCCTGCGCGCTGGCGCTGCCGATCGTCGTCGCCGGCGACACCCTGGCGATTGTCTATGCCGACGATTCCGGCGCGCCGCCGGCCGAGCGCGGCGCGGCGGCGGAGGAGATGCGCGCCCGCTACGCCGAAACGGTGCAGCATTACGCGGTCGCGCTGCTGATGCGGCTGACCAACGAGCTGAAGGCGCTCGCCGAGCTGCAGAAGTACGCGGCGTCGCTGCTCCACGAGATGGAGCAGATGTACGAGGCCGACGTCGCCGCCGGGATCGGCGGCGCCGAGCTGCAGAAGCGGCTGGCCGGCAACCTCGATTTTGCCCGCAGCATCTACGGCAGCCGCACCGCGCTCGAGGGGACCGACGCCGCGTCGCTGATCGAGGACGAGCTCTCCGTGCTGATCGACGCGCGCAAGGGCTCGGGCTTCGCGCAGGATCTCGCGACGGTTGCGGGCCACAGCCGGGCACAGACCGCCGCCGAAGCGTCCTGACGCGCCGCCGTCAGATCGCGACCAGGCGAAAGACGACGCCGAGCGCGATGGCGGCGAGCAGGAAGAACGCGAACGTCACCGCGGCCGAGCGGAGCGCCATCCTCGTGGCGCTGCCGCGGAACGACCAGTTCCGTTTGTATTCCGCGTAGGAGATGGCGAACGCGCAGGCCGCCGCGAGCAGGCCGAAGACGGTGCCGAGCACGGCGCTGAGCTGCAGATCCATCGCGCGGTTCCAGTCTATGCCGGGCCTGATGCCACGTACCGGGCGGTCGGGCGTTGGCGGGCCGTTTGGCTACGTGTTAAACTGAATTTCTTCCATCTGTTCCTCGGTAGCTCAATGGCAGAGCATCCGGCTGTTAACCGGAGGGTTGC